>CAZRMB010000300.1:0-3231 GCA_964600925.1 uncultured Syntrophomonas sp. | reverse complement strand
CTGCTCGCGAACTTGATGCAAACCCTGCTGCACAGGCAGCAGCACGGGCATGCGGGCAAGCTTCTGCGGTCGTGCACACACTGTCACATTCCATTGGGCTTTACTTCTATACGGCGGCTGCGGTTGCTTATGACCAAATTGGGCTGAATGAAACAGCTGATGTATATGATAAAATCGCCGAAGAGGTTTGTGCTGATATGACCACGGCACTGCAAGCCATGGCTGTGGCAGACGAGCCGAATCCGGCCAAGATTAAATGGAGTTGCTGAGGAGAGTGATAAAATTGTCTACTTTATTGCAGGGCAACAGCCCTTTGGACCCGGGACCTTTCTACCACGGCACAAAAGCTGACCTGAAGCCGGGAGACTTGCTGGAACCCGGCTATAGTTCTAATTATGGCGAGCGAAAGAAGGCCAACTACGTTTATCTGACTGCGACACTAGATGCGGCGATATGGGGAGCGGAACTGGCGGTGGGTGATGAACCCGGTCGAATTTTTCGTGTAGAGCCCACTGGTCCCATTGAGGATGATCCCAATCTGACGGACAAGAAGTTTCCGGGAAACCCAACGAGGTCCTACCGAACTCAACACCCATTGCGAGTGGTAGACGAGGTTTTGGACTGGGTGGGACACTCTCCGGAAGTGCTCAAAAACATGCGGGATCATCTTGATGAACTTAAACGTCTCGGCATAGAGGCAATCAACGATTGACAGTGGGTGTTACGCCGGTCGTTACGCCGGGACGTTCTTCGCGTAACATACCGAATTAATAAATGAATGATCGCAACATTTAGTTATATGAGGACCGAGCATATTCCGACAAATAATAATTAGTATATTATTTAAAATGTTGATGCAATATGAAAATGTAAATTGTGACTTTACTTTGTTTGTTTTCTCAACTAAAATTTAAGAAATCAATTATTAAAGGCTATGAAAGGGAATAGTAGTTCAGTATACGTCATTCAGAGAGCATCCGGATGGTGGAAGGGTGCAGACGCGCTGATATGAATACACCCCGGAGCCGCTGCCTGAACTGTCAGTAGGGTTAGACGGGTACGCCCGATAAAGCGTGAAAGTGTGATTGCACTTGTAAAGGGAAATTTCGTGAGGAATTTTCGAGTCAGAGGTGGTACCGCAATTTTTGCCCTCTATTCCGTTCGGAGCAGAGGGCATTTCTATTAAAAGTTTGGAAAAGGGGTTGTGTTGTAATGAATATTTATGAAGAACTGGTAGCCCGCGGCCTGATTGCACAGGTTACGGATGAAGAACAAATCAGGGAACTGGTTAATACGGGCAAAGCAACTTTTTATATAGGTTTTGATCCAACTGCTGATTCTCTGCACGTTGGTCATTTTATGGCTCTTTGCCTCATGAAACGTCTGCAGATGGCAGGCAATAAACCGGTCGTCCTGATAGGAGGCGGAACTGCCTATATCGGCGATCCCTCCGGCCGTAGTGATCTGCGTTCCATGATGACTTCGGAAATTATTCAACATAACTGTGATTGCTTCAAAAAACAGATGGAAAAATTCATCGAATTCGGAGAAGACAAGGCCATTATGGTTAACAATGCAGACTGGCTGTTACAGCTTAATTATGTGGAGATGTTACGCGAGGTTGGAACTTGTTTTTCCGTAAACAATATGCTGCGAGCAGAATGTTACAAGCAGAGAATGGAAAAGGGTCTGTCTTTCCTGGAATTCAACTATATGATCATGCAGTCATACGATTTCTACTATCTGTTTCAGCATTATGGCTGCAATATGCAGTTTGGCGGTGATGATCAGTGGTCCAACATGCTGTTCGGCACGGAATTGATCCGCAAAAAATTGGGCGAAGATGCTTATGCCATGACGATTACTCTGCTGTTGAACTCCGAAGGCAATAAAATGGGTAAGACTGCCAAGGGCGCTGTTTGGCTTGACCCTGAAAAGACTTCGCCTTATGAGTTCTATCAGTATTGGCGTAATATTGATGACGCTGATGTTCTCAAGTGCATTCGTATGCTTACTTTTATTCCGCTGGAACAGATTGATGCCATGGATAAGTGGGAAGGCAGCCAGTTAAACGATGCCAAGGAAATTTTAGCGTATGAATTGACGAAAATGATTCACAGTGAAGAAGAGGCCGAAAAGGCAAAGGAAACTGCTCATGCACTTTTTGCTGGCGGTTCAGATGATTCCAACATGCCGACGACAGAAATTACAACAGGACAGTTGACTGATGGTGTTATCAGTATCATTGATCTGTTGGTAGCGTGTGCTTTAATGCCATCCAAAAGCGAAGCAAGACGTTTGATTCAGCAGGGGGGCGTATTTATCAATGAGTCCAAAGTTGAATCGATTGATTATAATATTACCTCGGAAAAATTAAAAGATGGCATAAAGATACGTAAAGGCAAAAAAACCTACCATAAGGCTTACATGAAATAATAAGCTAGCTCTTTCCAGATTAATATCAAAGAACCAAAAGGAGCAGTCAAAGATTGCTCCTTTTTTGTGACAATGAATGATGATTTTAGTTTATGTGATTATTATAAATTTAGTAAGCGCTTAATAAAAAGGTGCCTTTAAAGCTAAAAAAGCTTTTGGGATAATACCCATAACATGTCTTTAGACTTATTAGAGTTTTTCGACTAAGTCTAAAATGGCTAAGGGAGGTTGTCCCAGGATGGATATAGTAACAGAGACCAAGGCTGAATTCCGCCTTAGACAATGGACAAAAATCATTCAGGAGTGCCAAGCCAGTAATCTCACTGTCACGGCCTGGTGCAGTCAGCATAATGTTGGAATAAAATCATACTACTACTGGCTGAGAAAGATTCGTCTCACCTATTGCCAGACAACAGAAAATCAAATATCTGCAAAACAGGAGATTGTTCCTTTACAGTTTAAACCCCAGCCAAGTTCCAGTTCAATACATCCGGCAGTAACCATACATCTAGGCACTGCGTCAATTGATATTGCAGAAGGAACCTCACAAGCAACCATCGAAGCCGTCCTAAGATCCCTGCAAAGCGTATGTTAGGCGATATCACCAGAGCCAAAGACATATACATCGTTTGCGGTTATACAGATATGCGAAAGTCCATTGACGGACTGGCAGCAATTGTAAAAGAAAGCTTTGGAATGGATCCTTTTGCAGCGAGTCTTTTCCTTTTTTGCGGTAAGAAACGAGACCGTATAAAGGCATTGCTTTGGGAAGGTGACGGATTCGTACTGCTATAC
>CAZRMB010000299.1:0-3252 GCA_964600925.1 uncultured Syntrophomonas sp. | reverse complement strand
GAACGGAGGTAACGGCGCCGGCATCGACCAGAACGTTTTGTCCGAGAAGGAAGCATGTCGTATTATAATCAGGAAGCTGCGAACCGGAACAACCCAGCACCCGTACATTCATTAATATAGCCCACGGCAGTTAATTTCGTCGCGAAATAGCACACTTTCAAACTACAGGCAATGAATATGTAATTAAATATATGATTAGAGAAGCGACGCATAGTCTTTTTATATTTAAATAAGCCCATCCTTTGACCAGATCGTCTGCCTTTGTCTTTTTTGTTATCAAAATTTCACGCCACCTTAATATCAATGTAATAATAAAGTGATTTAATCCTCTCACGGCAGATATTATGGAAGACCATGATAATGCACTATTGAGATAGGAGTAACCCATGACTTCATGGATGAAGACACTTTCAGATCATTACAAGCGAATACGGGAATGCTATCCTGATGATCAATTGATGATTCTTTTTGATATAGACGGCACCATTGTTGATACACGCTACATGGTGTATGACATATTGAAACGTTTCGATAAATGGCAGGGCACTTCTTTTTTTAGCAATTTAGAGGTTGATGACATTTTCTTTCATGAAAAAAACCTGGATCAATGGATTGAAAAATTGGATATTCATGAAAATACGCGGACGGCTATTCTTCGTTGGTATAAAACCGACTACTGGTCTTCCTCCACCATCCTGTCCGCGCACCGTCCCTTTGCCGGTGTCATGGATGTTATTCGTTGGTTCCAGATTCAACCGAACACTCATGTTGGTCTGAACACAGGACGCCATGAAAGTGTCAGATCGGATACACTGTGCACACTAAACCAAATTGGAAAAGAATATCGAGTTGAATTCAGGGAGAGCCATCTTTATATGAGTCCCTACCCCTGGGGAGAAAACATTATCTCCGCCAAATTGGAAGGTGTGCGCCATTTTTCCCAAAAGGGATACCGTGTTTGTGCCTTTATTGACAATGAACCCGAGAACCTTTTGTCTGTCGCCTCCATGGATAACGACAATGAAATCCTCCTTCTGCATGCCGATACGATTTTTGCCTCCAAGAAGCGGCATCTGCCGGCAAGGGCTATCGGTGGCAACAGCTACGATATCACGGAACTGGCTGAGAAAGATGCTCTTCCACGACACGTACAATTCGTCTGGCATGCTGTCAATGATCATGACAATTTAAGACAATTCCTGCTTTCTAATATCCAATGGGCGGAATGTGATGTCCGCATGAACCCGATAGACGATGCAATCATCTTACGCCATTCTTCTTTTACGGCAGCACCTTTATCGCCGAATGAACAGTTCCTCACTTTCGAGGAACTTCTTACGTCTATTACCTGCAACAATAAGAACATAAAGATTGATCTCAAAGAAAACGGCGGGCTGATAGAGAAAGTTTTTGAATTGCTGGCCCATTGTCATCTGGGTGACGAAAGGCTATGGTTCAGTGGACGTATTGAAAAACTCCAGGAGAATGGATTTCGCAAGATAGCCCAAATCTATCCGAATTCGACTATCCAATGTCCGATCGATTTTCTGGCACCACTTGTTCTTGATTTACCGAACAAGGCGCGTGAAATCCTCAAAAAACTCACCGGCTGGGGAATTAACCGCTTTTCTTTAAAATGGAAAACACCTCATCTATCGCTTATTGCTGAAACAATCGAACAATGGGGTTTTGAATTGAACATTTACAATGTGCCTGATCTGGAATCGTTTCTTAAGGCCGTCCTTCTTTTACCCTGCTCCATAACATCAGATTTCAATTTCCCTAAATGGCACTATCATGGTCACGGGCGTGAACCGCAGAAGGGGTTTAAGGATTTTAATGTCGGATACCTGGCGGAACGGAAAGAAACTTCCACTTCCGTAAGCTGGATGTAGCTGCTTCGCAGGTTTTTCGGGGCACTGTTCGTTCAGTTGATACACTGGATGTAGCTGCCGCCCATCAAAAGGGCCCACTGCCAGCGCTCTTCGTTTTTTTTGATCTGACTGTTCTTCCAGCATGTCTAAAGTTCGCTAATTTCTCGAATCCGGATGTGTATCGAAGAGCAGGTTACACTGCTCCTACCTGTATAAAGAAAGGAAACCACCCACAAAACAACTAAAAAGATGATCATGCCGGGGTTCCAAAGAAAGCTGAGCCCCATCAACAAATTGGGCAAACTGCGATAATTTTCCTGAATGAAAGCCAAAATAACAAACGTATAGATACTGGCAAACAGTGTCATAATCTGGTAGGCGGAGATGCGTCCATGTCCCCGGTAATCAGCACGCAGAAATTCCGAAGCAAAACGCCATCCCTGTGTTACAAACAGCGTAATCACCAAGGCTGTGGGAGCTTTGCCTTTTATAAACAGGTAAAAGCTTAAAAGCCCGCAACCCGTGTAAATAATAGCCGTCAGAGCCTGAATGGGTATAACCGCCTGACCGTCGAGCTGATGGTCGTAGGCAATTTTTTTTGTCTTACCCCGAAAAACAAAATTCCAACGCCGAAAGATTTTTTGGGTTAACGGATTACACGTGGAAAGTGGTTTCCCATAGCAACAGCCGAAACTTATGCAGGCAAGCCGCCCTATACCTTCACCAAAAGCGTAGGCGATAAATATTGCGGTCATAGTTTCGATGATTGCAACACGGAAACCAAGCCATTTACCTAATGTTATATTTACTATAGTTATAATCCACGGTGTTATTAAGATACCGATAAAGGAAGCACCGCCTACGGTAAATGTATTCTTCTTCTTTTCTACTAAGCGGGCGATAAGACGAGAGGCGGACATGCAAATTGCCAAAACCGGTATGACGACGGATAATGAGCCGATAAAGGTAATCCCCAGAGAACCTGCCATGATTAGAAAGAGAATAACCGCAAACAGATAGGCTGCGGCATTAAAGAAACCATAGTAGGTTAAATTGATGCCGCGCCATTTTCCATCGTCATCTTTTCTTTGGGGCAGGCAGGCCAGAATCTGCCAATTTTCTTTGGGCAACGTTCTAAATGCCCACAAGAACAACATGAAGATGCCTCCTGCAAGGATCAGTATGAAGATTTCAACATGCATGATTATAGGAAATTCCTCCGACGCTCATGCACCTCTGTTTATTGCTTGTTTCGCTTTTTTTCTGACAGTCTATACACAGTCGGCTCATAGGTTCGATCAGCAGTCTTTTTTCGCAAATAGCTTTGCCGCAGGAATCGCAAATACCGAACAGCCCCCAGTCAATACGAATAATCGTC
>CAZRMB010000298.1:0-3261 GCA_964600925.1 uncultured Syntrophomonas sp. | reverse complement strand
ACATCCAGCGCCAGCGCAAAACAACCCGAACGCATATAATAGCCCGCAATGGACGGGTTATAGGGATTGCTGACGTCAACCACCTGCACGCCGCCGTTGATATAATCGGCCAGAAAAGCCATGTTTTCAGTAACCTTCACATAGTTGGCGCCATCCGGCAATCCTATATATCCGCACACCACCGGGTTGGTTTTATCGGTGACGTCGATAATTTCCAATCCGCCATAATTGTCGGCGATATACACAAAGTCCCCCTACACATCCAGGTCGTAGCCATAGCTTTGCAGCCCCGTGAAGCGGGTTAACAGCGCCGGGTGGCTGATATCGGAAATATCGACGATATAAAGCCCTTTGGTATCTTCATTGGAGAATGGGCCGTAGTCAAGGATATACAGGTAATTGCCCTCCACATCAATGGCCTGTGCATACAGGTAGGTAACACCCGGAGTACCGCCCGACGTCCATCCCATGGTATGGGAAGTAAGCACCGGGCTGGCGGGATTAGCAAGATCAACAATACGAACGCCGTCCCACCAGCAGGCGACAAATGCATAATTATCCCTCAGTTCCAGGTCGCCGGTCATCCAGGGCGAATTGTACTGACCCAGCAGGGCGGGATTGGCAGGATCGCTCACATCCATTACCATCACCGGGTTGTTGGATGTCATACTTTCGCGGATATACACGGCGTTGTTCCCTGATTTTCGCACAATCGAGCCATCGATAACGTTGTATCCTACCTGTACCGGGTGCGTTTTGTCGCTGATATCAATTACCCTGAATCCGTTATTGCCGGTATAGGCATAATTGCCATCGACAAAAATATCGCCGACAAAATTGGGGATGGAGTATGTATTGGCCAATGCAGGGGCCGCGGGGTCCGTAATATCAAGGATGGTGCAGGCCGTGCCTGAGCCGGTGAAGGCAACTGTATTGCCTGCTGCAGCTATATTAGCAGCATAACCCGGGTAGGTGCTGACCAATGCCGGGTGGGCAGGATCAGTGATGTCCACCACATTCACCCCGCCGGCTGAATTATCGGTATTGCCGATGTATGCATAGTTGCCTGCCACCTGAATGCGGTAAGGGAAACCAGCGATACTGCAGCTTCCCTTCAGGGTGATGTTCGACAGGTCGCTTATATCAAGGATTCTCAGCCCGTAGCTGTACGAAACCACGTAAGCGAGGTTGCTGGCTACCGCCACACCGTAAACGTTTCCGGAATATGTTTCTGTAAGAATGGGTGACTGCGGAACCGATACATCCACCATGGCCATGCCGCCGTCGGTGAGCGCTACAAAGATCACATCGCCTGCTTTGGCAGAATTCCAGGCAAAGTTGTTGGGGTCAACGGCGCAGTGGCCGATAAGCTGGGGGACCGAAGGCGTGGTCACATCATAAGCGTTTACTCCATCCGCCACGGTGACAACCCAGGCATAATTGCCGTCGGCAAAAATACCGCCGCGCGGCAAACCGTCAACCGGAGCGGCGCCAATTCTTACCGGGGCAGCCATGTTGCTCAGATCCCAAATCTCGAATCCCGCGAAATAGGCCGTGACATAAAGCCGGTTAGTGGCTTCATCAAAATACATCGCATCTACCAGTCCTCTTGTGCTCAGTTCCGAAACCTTAACGGGGTTTGCCGGGTCGGTCACATCCAGTATAATGACACCGGCTCCCGATCCCACGAATTTGATGTTTCCCGAAGCGCTGGTTCCCATCGAAAAGCTCTGTCCAAAACCCCAGGAACCCCGGTATGTTACATTGAGAGAGTCAAAGTAAAACGTGGGTGCATCCGGCTCAACAGGCTTCATCACCACCGACACGGCAGAGTTGTTAATGGAGGGAATTTGCAGGCTGTATTGCTGCAACGGCTGAACATTGCCCGATGAAGGCTGGGCCGATGCTGCCATTACAAACAGAAGTCCGGCACTAAGGAGGAAGTAAAGTTTTTTCATACCTGAGGGTTTTTAAATACACGATAAATTTAACTCCAGCGAGGATCACAAATATAACCCGGGATTAACGCCAATCCCAATTTATAGGGTAAACAAATGGTGAACACTGGAAATCGGAAGTAATCTGTTAACTGTCTTATTTTCAGCCTATATGTAAAGGAACTAAAGAATCAAAGTAAAAAAAAGGTACCGCTGAGGGTAAACAACCTATAATTTCCTGATATAATCTTCGAGTACTGCATCCTTTTCAAGGTTGAACTTCTTCCTGATACGGTAACGCAGCGTTTTGAGGCTGTCGGGAGTAACATTCAGCAACTTGGCGATTTCCTTGTTCTGAAGATTGATTTTCAGGTAGGCACATAACCGCAACTCATTCTCGGTTATTTCGGGACAGGCCAGCTTTATGTTTTTGAAAAAGTCCTTATGTACGTCTTCAAACAACATTTTAAAGTGTTCCCAGTCCCGCTCCTGGTTGAGGTGTTCTTTCAGCACGCTCTTTAACCTGGCATAACAATCGTCGTTCACCCCCTTTTTCCTGTAAAAGCTCTCCACTATGCCCGAAACATTGCCCAGTATTTCATTCTTGGTGATCAACTGAAGCGACGACCCGGCCAGCTCCTTGTTCTTGGCTTCTATTTCAGCCTTGAGCCGGAGCTTTTCGAGCTGGTTTATCTTTTCATCCGCCGCCATCTGCTCGTGCAGGTGATTAATCTGCAACTCCTTCAGCTTATCCGATTTACGGAGGTTTTTGTTGGCAAGCCTTATCAATGCGCCGACCATCAGCACCACAATGAAAAAGAGGACAAACAAAATGATGAGGATGACCGTCTCCCGCTGTTTCAGTTCAAATTTCTTCCGGATGGCCTTGTTTTCATCTTCCTTTTTCTGAAAATCGTACTTCCACTGCAGGTCATTGATATTTTTTATCAGGTCGGCATTCATGATGCTGTCCTTTATGTGGGTGTGCAACTGGTAATAGGCAAAAGCGTTTTCCCAGCTATTATTCGCCTGCTCCATGAGAGAGAGCTGAAGCAGCACATCCTTTTCACCGTTTTTATTGGGAATACTCCTGTACACCTCCAGGCTTTCCATGAAGTACCTGCGGGCAAGGCCCTCCTTGTTGTTTTGATAATACACATTGGCGATATTGAACAGTGTATGCCCGAGCAACACTTTCTTATTCATACGTTTCGAAAAATCCATCACTTTAAGATAATATGAAAGCCCCTTTTCCGTTTCGCCTTCGTAGATAAAAACAATGCCAAGGTTCATGTTGCACATCATGATGAAAACCGAATCGTTG
>CAZRMB010000297.1:0-3270 GCA_964600925.1 uncultured Syntrophomonas sp. | reverse complement strand
AGAATGCCGCCCTGTCACGGCGGAGGTCGCGAGTTCGAGTCTCGTCCAGACCGCTAAAGTAAAGAAGAAAGCCCTGTATCAAAGAACGATACGGGGCTTTTTCTTTTCAGGATATAAAGTGAAATGTAAAGTAGCCGCTCAATTTGGACGCTATTCGGGGCTTCATTCACCGCTAATTTTTTTCCAAAAATTTTTTGACGCATAGGAACACAAAGGCACTTGTGCCGTGGTGGGGGAGCCGCCGTATATGGCGGGCGGGGGGATACCTATGGCGGGAGCGCGTGCCAGGAAGTGAATTATCTGCATCCTGAATCTTCGAAATCACTAAATTGCAGGTTCATTTATGTGAACTGCTGATCCAGCAGCAGAAATGAGTAAAGACACTTTCACTTTCGACTAATACGATTTTTAACAACTGCATATGATTTCCTCGATATTAAATCATAGTAATCGACTGCGCCAGGCAAGTTCGATAATCTTTATAGTTGTTTCTTTCCTATTGATTAACCGTAGTCAAGGACAATCAAACGCTGTCTTTCAAGAAAGAAATATCAAAGTGAGAATACCGACACAATGGATTGAAAATTTGCAGGGATACAGATATACGCAGGACAACGAATCAATTCTCTTGGATTTCGAAAAACTTATCGAGCCTGATACACTTGTTGGTTCAAAAACTCGCAACCAATATGAAAAAGGAATTGTCAATCCTATGTTCATCAATCTGGACAACGACTTAACAGATGAATTGATATGTTTAGTAGGATGGTCTGAAAATGACCCAATGCTTTGTGTTTTCAAGAAATTCAGCAATGATTGGTACCTGATTTTCACCGAACCTTTCTACATTTATTACTCTGCACCAGAACTACAGGTTGCGAATAATTATTCCCAGAACAAGACATTTTACATCCGCTGGCTATACGAGCGTGGCTCTGGTGTTTATCGTGACTCCTACCATTTTTATAAGTTGATTGACGGGAAAGTTTACCATTGTCTTGAACTTGTAAACGAAGCGCGGATTTATGGCTGGGGTATGTACCTGAATCAGGACATATCGATGACCTTCAAATTTAATAACGCATCTGTTGACGCAATTTGGGTAGTATATAACTATAATTTTTTCCCAGGTTCGGTATATGAAAAAGATGCTCCGTGGGATGCACATCCAGACTTATCATTTGTTAAGGGTAAAGAAGGAATTGAGTATATCTGGAACGCTCCAACGAATGAATATAAACCTTCATTTTATGGACACACAGATGGACTGACCCAAGAAAAAATTAATTGTTTCGGGGCTTTTGGGAATGACTCGTTGTTTGTGCGCGCGTATGATTACGAAATTAACCACACACTTCAAGATGGTAATGACGAACAAAAGCGCCTTTTGAAAGAATATTTAGATACTGTCCAGCAACAGGGGAATGCTATTTCTCCTACAGGTGGATTAGAAGAAAAGGGTCAGGTTGGCAAACTGAAACTTTACGGAACTCCAAAGAAAGATAAGTAACCACTATTTGGTCTTCATTACCTACGGTATGCGCGGCGCCATACGCCGGGCCGGAAGAATGTCTTGATGGTCAAAACTATTTGATAGATTCATAAATCATTATGTCGGAAAACCAAAATACGCATTGATGGAGAAACTATTTGCGGGTATGCAAGAGTAAAAGAAAATAATTAACAGTAAGTGTTAATAAAAAAAGTATCTTTGCATGGATATTACATTTCGCAAAAAGAAAATGGAGAAACTGGCAAATGATTACCGCAAATGCCAAAAGGAGTTTGGCCCAAACAGAGCCAGGTTGTATAACCAACGATTGGGGGATTTAAGGAATGCGGATACACTTGAAATGGTTAGGAATCTGCCGGGCAACTATCACGAGCTTGTTGGCGACCGCAAAGGGCAATGGGCTTGTGACCTCGACCAACCTTACAGGCTGGTTTTCGAGCCTCACGAAAAGCCAATTCCGACAGATGATCATGGCAAGTACATTTGGCTC
Source organism: uncultured Syntrophomonas sp. (assembly GCA_964600925.1). Lineage (GTDB taxonomy): Bacteria > Bacillota > Syntrophomonadia > Syntrophomonadales > Syntrophomonadaceae > Syntrophomonas_B. Next base: position 1,267 of record CAZRMB010000297.1, on the reverse strand, counting down.
GAGATAAAAGGCGTTGAAGTGATAGAAATTATTGATTATCATTAAGATAATTTGGTCATGGTAAAGCAAAATCAATATTTTCCGCAAGTAGTTTTTCATCCGGGCGAAACCCTGCTTGAAAAACTGGAAGAAATGGGCATGGGCCCTAAAGAATTTGCATTGCGCACCGGTAAGCCGGAAAAAACCGTTTCTGCCGTTCTGAAAGGTGAAAGTTCCATCACGCCTGATATGGCAGTGCTATTCGAGAATGTAACGAAAATTCCTGCCCGGTTCTGGCTCAACAGCCAGCGTGGTTACGATGAATATCTTGCCCGTATCAAACAACAGGAAGTTATTGAAAAAGCTGTTGTTTGGGCAAAGAACTTTCCGCTGACTCAAATGGTAAAGTTCGGCTGGTTAAATGCCACTTCTTCTAAACAGGAAATGGCCGCACAATTATTGGCTTTCTTTGGTTTGGCTTCTCACCAATCATGGGAAAATTACTATTACAAACAGCAGTTAAAAGTGGCATTTCGCATTTCTTTGGCATATACCAAAGAACCTTATGCCATCTCAGCCTGGTTGCGCAAAGGTGAGCTTTCCGCTCAGCAAATACAGGCACAACCATATTCTGAAAAAATATTTAAGGAAAAATTAGCGGAAATTAAATCAGTAATGGCAGAGCAGCCCGATGATTTCTTTCATCAGATCCGGACTATTTGCCTCAAAGCCGGAGTTAAAGTAGTTCATACTCCGTCCCTGCCTAAAGCCCCCATCAGTGGCGCAACCCGTTGGATCAACAATACTCCGGTAATCCAACTCACAGGAAGAGGAAAACGAAACGATAAGTTTTGGTTTTCATTTTTCCACGAAGCAGGACATATCCTTTTGCATGGGAAAAAAGAAATTTTCTTAGAGCAAATTGAATACAAAGACAAAGATCTGCAAAAAGAAAAGGAAGCAGATGAATTTGCAGTAAAATGGACGTTTTCACATGAAGATGAAGCCAAACTTAAAGAAAAGCTGCCCGATACCGAAGAAGCATTTTTTCAGTATGCACGAACAATAAACACACACCCTGCAATAATCATTGGGAGGTTGCAGCACAACAAAGAAATTCCATACTCCCTTGGACAAAAATTTTTCAAAACAATTGATTTATCAAATTGAAAAACAACCAGGATAAAAGCAATAAAAAACCCCGGTTCCCCGGGGTTTTTTGACAGTTGTCGTTGACAATACAGTCTCTCTCTTTATTTGGCGTAGGCGACCGCCCGTGTTTCCCTGA
>CAZRMB010000296.1:0-3274 GCA_964600925.1 uncultured Syntrophomonas sp. | reverse complement strand
CAGCATCTTCGCCTTCCAGTCCCAGTTTTCTGCTGGCCTGCGCGCCAATTGCCAGATAAATGGCTTTATATCCGCCGGTCCTGCGAAGTTCATGCATGGTCATATCTTTGCCGATCTCAATACCGGTCTTAAATTCAACGCCTAATTCTCTTAAAATATCGATTTCGGATTGGATGATTTCTCTTTCCAATCTGAAGGAGGGGATCCCCAGGGTCAGCATACCGCCGAGTACTGGTTGTTTTTCAAACACGGTTACCTGATATCCTTCCACCGCCAGGAAATATGCACAGGAAAGTCCTGCCGGTCCGGAACCGACGATCGCAATTTTTTCCGTTCTGATTGCTTTCTTTTCCGGGACAAAGCGATGATCAGATTTTAAATCCTGTTCAGCAATGAATTTCTTGATTTCATCGATGGCAATGGGATCATCCACATCGGCTCTCGTACATGCAGATTCACATTTTCTCGGGCAAATACTTCCGCAGATGGCCGGGAAAGGATTATCTTTCTTGATCAGTTCCAGTGCTTCCTTATATCTTCCCTGGGAAGCCATCTTGATATAACCCTGAATGGCAATGTGGGCTGGGCACTCCGTTTTACACGGACTGGTTCCTTCCTCGGCGACAACCATGCGGTGCTGATAATCAAAATTCCATTTGTCCGGTCCCCACTCAGTGTCATATGGCGTTTCTTTTACCGTCTGCACAGCAGCAATCCTGGAGCACAAATTCTGGCCCAGTGTTAATGCGTTGACCTGACAATATTCCACACATTGACCGCAAGCTACACATTTATCCTGATCAACCTCAGAAACATAGTTGGAGCGAATCCGGTCGGAGTTCCGATAAAGGTTGGAATTGATTAAGGAAAGACAGGAGCATCCGCAGCAATTGCATATGGTGGTGGTTTTCCCCGGGCCCATCAAGTTGGGTATTTGATGGATCAGACCTTCCCTTTCCGCCTTATCGATAACAGCATAAGCTTCCTCCTTGGTGATCCGTTTGGATCTTCCGGTACGAATTTCATAATCGGCCAGCGGGCCAAATACAAGACATATATCTTCTGCCGTATGTCCGCATCCTTGGCCGTGCTGACGGGCGGCAATACGGCATTGGCAATCAGCAACCGCAAAAATCTCATTTTCATCGATATATTTGCATACCTCTTCATAAGAGGCTCTTCTGGTTTCACCGTCAATCGCACTTTGGACCGGGATAACCCGCATGATCCCCAGTCCCGGGGGAATATTTCCAGCTACCTTGGCACCATCTTCCCTGGCATGATCCATAAAGGCCCGGGTAATTTGCGGATATTTCATGATGTTCTCCCGATTCAGCACCATGAGCTCCATCACGCCAGGTACCCAGATGATCAGACTATAATAGTCAACACCGTTAACATAATTGCTGATACAGGTGCCATCCTGAGCCATGCGGGACAGGATTTTTTCTACTTCTTCAACCGGTTTGCCGCACTTGGCTGCAACCATGGCAGCGTTCTGAGGTTTTCCATGCTCCAGATAAAGTGCTACTTCTGCCATTTCATCCGTCACCAGCGGTTCAAGAATTTTGTACTCAGGCCCGTCTGCTTTTACTTCGTTGGCTTCGCCGCGCTTGGTCATACTGATTTTATTGGCTAGATCCAGTACTTTTTCTTTTGTCATTATGTAAACCCTCCTGATAGTTTATGAAAGCGCTATTTATCCTGCCATATTTTTATTTCGCTACGCAGCCAGTCGGCCCACTCATCAATTCCCTCGCCGGTTTTGGCGGAGATGGGAATCACTTTGATATCGGGGTTCAATATTGTAACCCGTTCTTTTACTGCTGCAAAATCAAAATCAAATAAACTGATCGTATCTATTTTGTTAATCAGCAGAACATCAACGATCGAAAACATTAAAGGATATTTCAGAGGCTTGTCGTCACCTTCCGGTACACTTAATATCATGGCGTTTTTTGATGAGCCGGTATCAAATTCGGCCGGGCATACCAGATTACCTATATTCTCCAGGATGACGAAATCAAGCTCTTCTGTTCCCAATCCCTTCAGACCTTGTCGGGTCATAGTCGCATCGAGATGGCACATCCCTCCGGTATGTAATTGGATTACTTTGGCCCCTGTCTGTGAAACGGTACGGGCATCGACATCCGAGTCAATGTCTGCTTCCAATACACCGATCTTCATTTCATTTTTCAAAGCTTCAATGGTTCTTACAACCGTTGTTGTTTTGCCTGAACCGGGAGACGACATCAGATTGAGCAAAAATGTCCCATTCTTTTTCAATTCTTCTCGTAAAGATTTTGCTTGCCGATCATTTTTTCCTAAAATGTTTTGCTTGACCTCAATCACTTTATAATCGTCCATGATTATTCCACTTCCGTTTCATAAAACTAAACTTATTCTTATTTCAAATATTTTTTATATTTTAAAAAAAACCGTAAACGTAATAAATATTGCTGGACTTTCATTCAGTCTACAATATAAAATCCAAACAGCCAAGCCAACAGAAAATATAGGAAAGCAAAAGAAATTAGCCCCCTAGACCCTGAGGGGCGTACTTCATGAAATATAAGCAAGATTGAAGAAGGTGAATCGATGAGTTTGCCGGAAAAAGCGGTGGGATTTATAAGTTGAATTCGGTATAATGGGAAAAAATGTATGGGGCTTTCGGGTACAGGGTTATTGAAAACATCTTCGAATAATATTCCAAGACCAACCCGTTTTCGTGATACGCATCCGTGATACGAAAGATCAGCAATCTGGTGATATGTCAATAGAGTAAAAGAATAAAAACAATATATAAAAGGATAAAAAAAAGCAAGCTGACGCAAACCTTAAGTCCTGAAAAGGGCGAAAGGAAAATAAAGGTAATGCTATGAAGTTGAAACTACTTTCATTTGCGAGTAGAGCTGATTTTTGTCCAGCAATCCATAAATCAGCCGAATGAGTTTACGAGAAGTCAGTGCGAGTGCTCGTTTGTGTTGATGAGTTTTAACCTCAGTAAATTTTTTATGATAAAAGTCGTTATACTCCGGGATATGATGCTTTACACTGTTGGCTGCTTCAATCAGATAGTAACGAAGATACCTGTTTCCGGCTTTGGACATAGCAGTATTCTCCGCCTGGAAATTACCAGATTGATTCTGTTTCCAGACAAGGCCAGCATATTTAGCGATAGCATCCTGAGACCGGAAAGCAGAAACAGAGCCGATCTCTGCAAGGATGCCACTGGCGTAGACGGGGCCTATGCCAGGAATGGAAAGCAGACATT
>CAZRMB010000295.1:0-3293 GCA_964600925.1 uncultured Syntrophomonas sp. | reverse complement strand
GGCACGACCAGTAAAAAGATCGTGCAGATGCTGCGTGCTGCCGGGGCGGCCGAAGTACACATGGTGGTTGCCTCCCCGCCCACCAGATTCCCTTGTTATTATGGCATCGACACTTCACGTAGGGAAGAACTGATCGCCAATACCATGGACATTGAGCAGATCCGTGAATTCATTGAGGCGGACAGCTTGCATTACATCAGCATGGAAGGCATGTACAAGGCCTTAAAGAATGACAAGGATATTTACTGTGCAGCCTGCTTCAGCGGAGACTATCCGGCCGGAACAGAATCGATCGAAGTTTAGCGAAAAACATTTATGGAGGGAAATATGGATAAAGAAGGTTTGAGCTACAAAAAAGCCGGGGTGGATATAGACGCCGCCAATGATTCAGTGGAGCTGATCAAAAAATGGGTGGGCAGGACCCGCCGACCGGAAGTGCTGGCTGATATCGGCTCCTTTGGCGGATTTTTTGCTTTGAACAATAAGAAATACCAGGAACCCGTGCTGGTGTCAGGAACAGATGGCGTGGGGACAAAACTGAGAATTGCTCAGATGATGGACATCCACCATACGGTGGGCATCGATTTGGTGGCCATGTGCGTGAACGATATCCTGGTACATGGCGCTGAACCGCTCTTTTTTCTTGATTATATCGCCATTGGCAAACTGCAGCCCCGCCTGGTGGAAGCGCTGGTACAAGGAGTAAGTGAAGGCTGCGTGCAGGCCGGCTGTGCCTTGATCGGCGGAGAAACAGCTGAAATGCCAGGATTTTATAAAGAAGACGAATATGATCTGGCCGGTTTTACGGTAGGAGCAGTGGATAGACCCAAACTGATCAACGGCGATGCCATAAAAGACGGCGATGTTTTAATCGGTCTGCCTTCTTCAGGAATTCATTCCAACGGGTATTCGCTGGTGCGCAAGGTATTGCTGGAAAGTGCCGGATTAAAACTGGATGATCATATTGCCGAACTGGGCAAAACCCTGGGTGAAGAACTGATTACCCCCACCCGCATTTATGTGCCATCGGTTTTGGCTTTGCTGGAACAGGTCGAGGTCAAAGGCATGGCTCATATCACCGGCGGAGGAATTGCGGAAAACTTGCAGAGAAGCATACCGGCTGGTCTTGGTGCGGAAATCAAGGCGGATGCCATCGACACGCCGCCGATTTTCAAGTTGATCGCCAAACTGGGTGGAGTGGAACAAGCAGAAATGTTCAGAACATTTAATATGGGCATTGGCTTTATTATCGCGGTTGATCCACAACAGTATGATAACACGTTAAAGTGCTTGCGCGCGAAAGGGGAACAGCCTATAATGATTGGTGAAGTAACCGCCAGACAAACAAAGGTCGTGATTGCATAGTGGATAAACTAATGGAACCGTGTTGTCTGCGGCTGGCTGTTCTGGCGTCAGGCCGGGGCAGCAACTTTCTGGCGATTCTGGAAGCGATCCAACAAGGCAAACTGAGTGCCCAAATCAAAGTTCTGATCAGTGACAAGCCGGACGCATTGGCCCTGCAAAAAGCTGAAGAGGCAGGCATCCCCCATATATTTATTGATCCCCGTCTTTACCCTGACCGTCAGAGCTATGAAAGTGAAATCGTCAAGGAACTGAAATCGAAGGAAATAGATTTGGTCGTTTTGGCTGGCTATATGCGACTGGTGGGCAAGGTGCTGTTACATTCCTACCCCCACCGGATCCTTAATATTCATCCTGCCCTGTTGCCGTCCTTCACCGGGTTGCATGCCCAGCGGCAGGCAGTTGAATACGGGGTTAAATTCAGCGGCTGCACGGTTCATTTTGTTGACGACGGCATGGACACCGGCCCGATCATTGATCAAGTGGTGGTACCGGTTTTGCCTGAAGATACTGAAGATGATCTGGCCGAGCGTATCCTCGAACAGGAGCATAAACTTTATGCCCGGGTTTTGCAATGGATCGCCGAAGGCCGGGTGTTCATAGAGGGAAGAAAAGTATACATAACTAAATGATGACAGCATTTATGCAAGGGTAAGGAGGAACAAACATGAAAAGAGCTTTGATCAGTGTATCCAACAAAGAAGGTGTGGTTGAATTTGCCAAAGGCCTGGAGCAATTAGGCTATGAAATCATATCCACTGGCGGTACTTACAAGACCCTGGCTGATGCCGGAGTCAAAGTTATGAAAGTTGCGGATATAACTGGTTTTCCGGAAATTCTTGATGGCCGGGTTAAAACGTTGCATCCCAAAATCCATGGCGGTATATTAGCCCGCCGCATCCCCGACCATCTGCAGCAACTGGAAGCCAATCAGATAGATACGATCGATATCGTGGCAGTCAACCTTTATCCTTTCCGGGAAACGGTCAGCAAACCAGGCGTAACCGTTGCCGAAGCGATTGAAAATATCGACATCGGCGGCCCCAGCATGGTGCGTTCCGCGGCGAAAAACCATGCAGACGTGATTATCGTGGTGAAACCCCAATTCTATGGCCCGGTTCTGGAACAACTGCAGAAAAGCGGCAATATCAGCGGGGAAATGCGCCTGAAATTGGCGCTGGAAGCATTTTCTCACACCGCCGCTTACGATGCCATGATCTCCGCCTATCTGGCCAAGCTGACCGGGGATACTTTCCTGGATAACATGACCGTAGCAGGAGAAAAGGTTTACGAGCTCAGATATGGTGAGAATCCTCACCAGAAAGCCTGCTTCTATCGCACCATGACACCCGGAGCCAGTTTGGGGGACGCCAGGGTGCTAAACGGCAAGGAACTGTCCTATAACAACATTATTGATGTGCAGGCGGCCTGGTCACTGGTCAAGGAATTTGATCAATATGCCTGCGTTATCATTAAACATACCAACCCTTGCGGAACGGCGCTTGCTGATTCGCTGGAGGAAGCCTATGAAAAAGCTTTTGGAGCCGATCCGGTTTCTGCTTTCGGAGGGATCATTGCTTTTAACCGCAAGGTTGATGCTGCTACAGCCCGCAAAGCTGCGGAACCTTTTATGGAATGCATTATTGCGCCCGGTTATGATGATGATGCACTGGCCATCTTCCAGGCCAAGAAAAACCTGCGGGTACTGGAAATGGAGATCAGTTCGGCACCGGAGCTGCAGATCAAATCAGTGGAAGGCGGATTCGTGGTACAGGAGAGCGATCAGGGAACAGTAAGGGCTGAGGATCTGCAAGTGGTTACCGAAAAAGCCCCCTCTGCAGAGGAAATAACCGATCTTCTCTTTGCTATGAAAATCGTCAAACATGTTAAATCAAATGCGATCGTTACTGCCAAAAATGGCGTCAGCATCG
>CAZRMB010000294.1:0-3298 GCA_964600925.1 uncultured Syntrophomonas sp. | reverse complement strand
AAAATTATTTGTGTTATATTTCACATTTGGCACGCAAGTTGCATTATATGAGGTCAAACGAAAAAAACAAGCAAGCAATAAATACGAAATGAAAAGAAGCAATAAACAAGCCACGTGAACAGTAAATTTGAAAGGAGATGTCAGTATGAACGCAATCAGAGATATGTACAACACGAAATATGCAACTGCTGCCAAAACAAAAAGACCCGATCTGCACCTGGTAAAAGATGAATGCCGCAGCGAAGAATGTGTAACAGTAAACGGAAAGACCATGACCAAACACGAACTGAACGAAAAACTGGCTTACTTCTACGAAAACGGCGGACCGGTAATGGACATTTAAATCAACTTCTTAAAACTAAATTAATGAATCTGAAAGGAGATGTCAGTATGAACGCTATCAGAGATATGTACAACACGAAATATGCAACTGCTGCCAAAACAAAAAGATCCGATCTGCACCTGGTAAAAGATGAATGCCGCAGCGAAGAATGTGTAACAGTAAACGGAAAGACCATGACCAAACACGAACTGAACGAAAAACTGGCTTACTTCTACGAAAACGGCGGACCGGTAATGGACATTTAAATCAACTTCTTAAAACTAAATTAATGAATCTGAAAGGAGATGTCAGTATGAACGCAGTGAGAGATATGTACAGCAAATATAATGCTCCTAAGGTTACAGTGAAGAAACCCGATCTGACATTAGTAAGTAATGAAGACGCCGATAAAGAATATGTTATTGACGGCAAACGGATCAGCAAAGAATATCTTAACGAAAAACTGGCCTACTTTTACGAAAACGGCGGTCCTGTTATGGATATATAGGAGGAGATAAAATTATGCAATATAATTTAATAAACAGCGGCTCTGATAGAATTTACCCCCCCGCCTATATCAGAGCCGCTGTTATTTTATTTAAATTTATAAACAGCTTAATTCTTTCACTTAACTGTTACACAAATATGTTAATATTCTCTTATTGAGTAGATCACTAATCCGGACAATGAAACTGCTTTATGATCATTGTTCCGCTGTTTTGGGGAAATTTAAATGCAAAGATATGAACTTAAACAGGGAATGCTTGATGCAATTCCAATTATTCTAGGCTACCTGCCCCTCGGGTTCGCATTCGGAGTGTTGGCCAATGAAGTAGGCATGTCAATCATTCAGGCAACCATGATGTCAGTCCTGTGTTTTACCGGTGCCGGACAGTATATCGCCATCGGCATCATGCAAGCCGGCGGCGCTGTATTTACTATTGTGGTTGCGAATTTATTGGTCAATTTAAGATATTTGCTGTTTTCAACTTCTTTGGTACCCTACCTGCAGGGACGAGTTCCCACTGCCATCAGCAGCCTTTTGTCCTATGGTCTGACCGATGAAACATATGCCGTTGCCATGAATCGTTATCAGGAGCACCCACCTACCACTTCCTATATGGCCGCTCTCAATCTAAGCTCACATATCGGCTGGATCTCGAGCACACTGCTTGGCGCAGTATTGGGGAGTTTTATAGGTAACACTGACAGTTTAGGGCTCGATTTTGCCCTACCTGCAATGTACATCTGCCTGCTGGTATTTATGGTCAAGCGAAAATCAGACCTTTTTGTAGCCCTGTCTTCGGCATTGTTTTGTCTGGTGATTGGCTATCTCTTTCCGTCAACCATGAATAATTTGTTTAACATAATTTTAGCAACAATTATTGCTGCCAGTCTGGGGGTGCTGATCAGTGAGCGAGACTAGCATCTGGATCATGATCATCTGCGTTTCAGCGGCATCTCTGTTACCGCGTATCCTTCCGATAGCACTGTTTTCCCGCTATGAATTTCCTGCGCTGCTGAAACGCTGGCTATCGTATGTCGCCCCGGCAGTTTTGGGTGGTTTAACCGCCTTAAGCATCCTGGCGCCTGATGGAGCCATCAATATTAGCATCCATAACCGATTTATCTGGGTCTTTATTCCCACTCTGCTGGTAGCCATTAAGACCAAAAGCCTCTTCTGGACACTGGCGGTCGGAATTATTATCATGGCCCTTTTGTATAATTTCCTGTAGATTTTATCAATAGACCCCCATATCCCAACGTCATCACTGCCATTCTTCAACCATTCCCCGACTATGCTCAGATAAATCCGTAAATGTCGGCATTTACTTCAATTGACACTTTATGCTAGCATAACAATTAATGATTCTAATTTATTATTTTGGGGGGAATGTAATAAATGAAGAAAAATCTGCTCGTATTAATCCTGGTTTTATCAATCGTATCCTGCCTATTTATCACCGGCTGCTCCAAGGATAAGTCAACGACTACCCAGGCACCACAAACGGGAAATCAATCGGGGAGCAGCGAAGTAGCTAAAACAAGTGACAATGAGCTCGACAATTTATTGAAGGCAGCCAGTGCAACCAAAGATTTTTCCTTTGAAATGGTCAGCACAGCCACCAATGCCGGCCAGACAGTCAGTACGCAGGGGAAATACTGGATGAGCGGTGAAAAGATGCGTATGGAAATGGAAGCAGAAGGTATGAAAGCCGTTACCATTATCAATGATAAAGGCGAATTATGGATGTATAATCCGGCTGATAAAACAGCTATGAAGCTTCCAAAAACAGACACCGAAAATGAATTCCCCAATGACTGGACAGAAGCTGACCAAAACAATATGAAGATCGTCGGTCATGAAAAAGTGGACGGATATGACTGCACCATCGTCAGCCTTACTGAAGATGCCGACGTCACTAAAATGTGGCTTAGAAAAGATATCGGCATGCCTGTTAAAATGGAAACAAAAAGTCCTCAAGGCGATCTTTTGATTGAATACAAAAACTTCAATCTTGAAAAGCAATCATCCGATTTGTTCGAGCTGCCTGCTGATGCACAAGTTTTGGAAATCCCGGATATGAGCAAAGTCCCCGGTAATTAAGCAAGCCCTGGCAATAAACGTAATTCAGGCCTTGATTCAAAAGCAGTAATAAATACTCATTCCCAACAATCAATCCATTACCATTAAATAACCATTCATAAAAGGCATGAGGCTTCCCCTTAATGGCGAATTCCCATGCCTATTTTTTGTTGGTTTATAAGTTGGTGCCTTGTATGAAGTTATTCAATTGAAAGAAAAAGTAAAACCTAACCCAACCGACTCCGACGGCGCCAGTTTGGCGCCTAGTGTCGGCAAATAGAAGCCCGATAGGGCTGACTGCCGACGCACAAGGAAACATTCCAATCCAGAAAATAAATAATTCCTGGCAACGACCTACTCTCCCACAGAATACTGCAGTACCATCGGCG
>CAZRMB010000293.1:1835-3324 GCA_964600925.1 uncultured Syntrophomonas sp. | reverse complement strand
ACTGCCCCCCCGGCATGATCCGGATGCATATGGGTGACTACGGCCAGCTTGATTTCCGTGGGTGAACGATGCAATTTTCCCCGGCAGAAATCTTCGATGCGTTTGACATCACTGATGGCGCCGCAGTCCAGCAGCAGCAATCCGTGGTCATATTCAACCAGAAAGAGATTCTCAATATATCCCGGTATGATATGCAGCGTAAAATGATCTGAAGGCACTACGTCACCTTCTGTATTTTTATTACCGTAATGCGGTAGAATTTAATCTATCTTGATAACTGTGACCATAAAAGCATGTTACGTATGAATCAATTATTCTCCGTGGATAATTGATTACCTCTTTATATATTTTTAAATATATAAAGGTTATATTGAAAACGTATTGATACAAGTATAATTTTAGAATAGCAGTTTATTTATAGGGAGACTTGGCGCATGAGATATAATTCCTGGGTGGGAATCAAAAGATTTTTTCGGGTCATCACGCTTTTCCTTCATATTTTCTGGTCTTTTTATTCTTTAAAGTTCAAAGCCTCGTGGCATGCAGAGGGTTGGAAAGAGCAGCGCCGGGAAGAACTGTATGTTTCTGAAGCCCGTTTGTTTCGCAATACGGCTGTTGAAATGGGAGGACTGCTGATCAAGCTGGGACAATTCTTCAGTACCAGGGTGGATGTTTTCCCTCAGAGTACGACCCGGGAACTGGCCAATCTGCAGGATGAGGTCCCCTCGGTCGATTTCAAGGATATGTGTCAGGTGCTGGAAAGCGAATTTGGCAAACCGCTGCATGAAATCTATGCGGTCATTGATCCGATCCCATTGGCGTCAGCTTCTTTGGGACAGGTTCATGAGGCGGAGCTGTTCGGCGGGCAAAAAGTAGCCGTAAAAGTTCTGCGGCCCGGCATTGAAAAACGAATTGATATTGATCTGCGGGCAGTGCGCCAGGTGATCGTCTGGATAAAATTTTTTACCGACTGGCAGCAGTGGGTGGATTTCGATGCCATCTATAAAGAGTTTGAGGAGACGCTGCGGGAAGAGCTAAATTACCTGCAGGAAGGAAAAAATGCCGAGACGATTGCGGCCAATAGCGCCGACGATGATGAACTGATTGTTCCCCGGATTTATTGGGAATTTACCCGCCAGCGGGTGCTGACCATGGAATTTGTGGACGGCTTTAAAGTGACTGACTATGAAGAATTGGAAAAAGCCGGCATCAGCAGATCCAAACTGGCGCGCAGATTGTTGGAGATATATGTTAAGCAGATCCTGGTGGATGGTTTTTTCCATGCCGATCCTCACCCCGGCAATTTGTTTATCGGTCCCTCCGGCAAAGTGATTATGATCGATTTCGGGATGGTGGGCACCATCTCTCCGGAACTGAAAGAAAAGCTGATCAAAATGGTTTTAGCCATGGTCGACCGGGACAATATCCAGGTGGTTTACTATCTGAAACAGGTGGGATTTTTGCGCCGGGATGCCGACGATACTTTGAT
>CAZRMB010000293.1:0-1735 GCA_964600925.1 uncultured Syntrophomonas sp. | reverse complement strand
GTATTGCGGCAGGCGGAACGGGGCGATCTGGAACTGAAGCTGCCGCTGAAAAGCCTGCAGGAAACCGTGGAACAAAACACCCGCGCCAGTCTGGCGATTGCCTGGGGTATTGTTTGGGCATCGGTAATTCTCAGCACGGTATACCTTTATGTAAATGGTAATATGATCGAAGCCCGCTGGGGTTTGGGCGCGGCTATCATAACCGGGTTGATTTTCATCGGCAAAACCAGAAATAATGACCGCAAACGAGTCCTGCGCCATCCGGAAGGAATAAAAAAGATAAGATAGCTTGAGGAATCATTTATGTTGACGATTTTTTTCAAATCACTACTCATCGCTTATTCCGGAGCCATCATGCCGGGCAGCGTTTTCACTTATACCGTAGACCGAAGCCTGCGCCACGGGGTCAAGGCGGGTGTGGTAGTCACGCTGGGACATGCGCTGCTTGAGCTGATCCTGGTGATTCTCATATTTGCCGGCATCGGTAAATATCTGGCGGCGGAAGAAGCCCGTATCGGTATTGGCCTGGTGGGAGGAGTTGTGCTCGCCTGGCTGGGCTATCAGATGATCAGAGACGTGTATTTAAACAGAGTCACGCTGGACGTTGGTGATATGCAAAACAACAAGCAGAGCAACATGTTCTTGGCCGGCATGGTTTTAAGTGCCACCAATCCCTATTTCCTGATCTGGTGGTCGGCGGTGGGGCTGGCCTTGATCATGAGTTCCTATAATTCCCTGGGGGTACTGGGGATTATCCTCTTCTATCTTGGCCATATCCTGGGTGATATTTCCTGGTACGTATTTGTAGCGGCTATGATCAGTAAAACCAGACATCTGCTGAACATCAGAGCCTATAAAATAATAATTGTTGTTCTGGCTTTGTGCCTGGTTGGCTTCGGTGCCAGTTTCTTCGCCGGCAGTATCAGGCATATTATTTAATGATGGAGAAAGGTGAGATTTTGGATAACAGAGCGATTGATTTGGGGTTTTCACAACAATGCCTGAAGGAGGCCGCCGGTTACAAAGGAATGTTTCCGGGCCGGGTCATCGCCCAATACAAGGACTTGTATAAAGTTGCCACACCGGATACCGACCTGATGGCGGAGATATCAGGAAAACTACGGTATTCCTCAGATTTGCTGTCCGATTATCCGGCCGTAGGCGATTTTGTAATGATCGATCGTGAAACCGATCAGAACGGCAACGCCATCATCCATAACATTCTGCGCAGAAAAAGCGTTTTCGTACGCCGGGCAGCCGGAACGTCGCATGAGGTTCAGGTCGTTGCTGCCAATATAGATACGGTTTTCATTTGCATGTCCCTCAACAATGATTTCAATTTGCGTCGGCTAGAACGTTATCTGTCAATTGCTTGGGACAGCGGGGCCATGCCGGTGATTGTACTTACCAAAGCGGATCTGTGCAGTGATTTGCCGGCCAAGCTGGCTGAGGTCGCCGATATTGCTATCGGGGTTAACGTGCTGGTCACTACCAGCATGACCGGGGACGGTTACAAAAGCATCCTTACATACATTAAAACCGGCCAGACCGTTGCTTTCATGGGTTCATCCGGGGTCGGCAAATCGACCTTGATCAATCGGCTTTTGGGCGAAGATGCCATCGCAACCAGGGAAATCAGGAAAGATGACAAGGGCAGACATACCACCACCATTCGGGAGCTATTCGTCATCCCCACCGGCGGGGCCGTTATCGATACCCCGGGTATGCGGGAACT
>CAZRMB010000292.1:0-3340 GCA_964600925.1 uncultured Syntrophomonas sp. | reverse complement strand
AAAGATCCGCCCCGTCCTTTATATGAAAGCCCCGGGATATGATCCCGTAAGGCTGTTCAAACTAACGATTTATGGTTTACTATATGCCGGGATCTATATTTTGGTTACAGTTAATGTTTTTATAAAAAAGTACCCGTTGATTTAAAGAGACCTACGTGTTATTTGGATGGTGACGTTGGCAGGGATAGATTATGGAGAAATATTTATGACTGCTACTTTCAGGCGGATGAGTTCCGTGGCGGGTAATTGCTAATTATTCCGGAAAAACGTAAAAAAATTTTATTATATTATTGAAAATTTATGCATTAAATTGTATAATCATATAATCTTAGAGGGGGTCATATTATGTACAAGATCGCGATTATTGGAGATGGTTATACTGCTGCCGAGCTGCTTCGGCTGATATCCGGCCATGATCAACTGGAAGTGGTCATGGTTACTTCTACGGAGAATATCGGTATAAATATTAATAGACTATATCCCCAATTGAGAGCCTGTTATGATCTGGTTTGTCAGGCTACCGATCTGGAACTGATAAAAAGACAGTGCGATGCAGTTTTTCTGGCGCTTCCCCATGGATTGTCGGTACCTATGGTTAAAGAATTGACGCAGGCAGGTTTGAAATGCGTCGATTTGGGTGCAGATTTTCGTCTTCAGGATGTTAACATATATGAACATTTTTATGAGGTCAGGCATGAAGCGCCGGAGTTACTAAATGAAGCGGTTTACGGACTGCCGGAATTATACCGGGAAAAAATCAAAACCGCGCAAATCATAGCCAACCCGGGATGCTTTCCCACCTCGGCGATTGTGCCGCTGGCTCCGTTGTTGGAAGCAGATCTTATTGAAACACGCGGGATCATTGTTGATTCAAAAAGTGGCGTATCCGGTGCCGGCAAAGCGATGAAACCAACCAGCCATTTTTGTGAAGTAAATGAAGGCATCAAAGCTTATGGAGTGGGGACCCACCGCCATGCACCGGAGATCGGTCAGGAACTGAGCCGGGCAGCAGGACAAAAAGTTGGCATGATTTTTACGCCCCATCTGGTGCCGATGAATCGAGGGATTTTAACCACCAGTTATGCGCAGATGCGTTCGGGGGTGTCTGCAGCGCAGATCCGGGAGGCGCTAGAGGACAGATATAGATCGGAGTTATTTGTACAGATTCTGGAACCGGGTGTCTATCCCAATACCAAATGGATTTATGGCAGCAATTATATTCATATCGGCATTTATGCTGATGATGAAAGCGGCCAAGTCATTCTAGTTTCAGCTCTGGATAATTTATGTAAGGGAGCCTCCGGCCAGGCGATTCAAAATATGAATTTGATGTTGGACATTGAGGAAACTACCGGACTGCGTGGAATGGGCGTTCATCCGTAAATTAGATGGGAAACATTTACATTTGCTTAACGAGTTAAACAAATGTAAAAATTAACCAAATTCATTGTTTTTGCATAGAAAATATAGGTAAAGAGTTAAAGAGTGATTTGACAGGAGGGAAAACATGAAAATATTATTTGGTTCCGTTACCTGCCCGCAGGGTTTCCTGGCTCAGGGGGTATATGCAGGCATAAAAAAAGACGATAAAAATGATCTGGCCATCATTTATTCAGAATATCCCTGCCAGGCCGCCGGAGTTTTTACCACCAATGTTGTACGGGCAGCCTGTGTTGATTTTGACCGTCGTCAGTTGCAAGACGGCATGGCCCGGGCAATTGTTGTCAACAGCGGCAATGCCAATGCCTGTACGGGTGAACAAGGCTGGGAGGACACGATGGCTATGGCTGCATTGACGGCTGAATGCTTGGGAATCCAGCCGCAGGAGGTGCTGGTGGCCTCGACCGGGGTCATCGGTGTAAACATGCCCATGGAACGCGTACAATCAGGCATCATAGCAGCCGCCAATACCTTAAGTGATGCCGGAGATGCCAACGCTGCCCTGGCGATCATGACAACTGATCTGATCAACAAAGAAATTGCGGTAGAGATTGAGATCGGCGGCAAAACAGCAAGAATAGGAGCGATGGCTAAAGGGTCAGGGATGATTCATCCCAATATGGCTACGATGCTGGGCTTTATCACAACAGATGCTGCGATAAGCAGCAATTGTTTACAAATAATGTTAAAAGCAGCGGTGGGCAAGTCTTTCAACATGATCAGCGTGGACGGCGATACCTCCACCAATGATATGGTACTGATTCTGGCCAATGGCCAGGCCGGCAATCCAATCATTGAAGACCCGGACAGCAAAGACGGGCAGATATTTTCCCAGGCGTTGGAGCATATCGCCATTCATCTGGCCAAGATGATCGCCCGTGACGGTGAAGGGGCTAACCATCTGATTGAAGTTCAGGTCAACCATGCGACTGATGAGGCAACTGCACGTACGATCGCCCGTTCCATCACTTCCTCCAGCTTGACCAAAGCAGCCGTATTTGGTCTGGATGCCAACTGGGGCCGGATACTGGCCGCGGCTGGCTATTCCGGGGCAAGCTTTGACCCGGGACGGGTGGATATTTATCTGGGAGAAGAAATGGTAGCCCGGGACGGGATGGGGTTGGTTTTTGATGAAGAAAAAGCCCGCCAGGAACTGGAGAAAGAAACGGTAATGATCACCGTTGACCTGAAGGCCGGGGAATATTCTGCCACGGCCTGGGGATGTGACCTGTCTTATGAATATGTACGCATTAATGCAGCCTATCGTAGCTAGGCAAGCTGACCGGTCAAGCATGGGGAGGGAATGAAATGATTTTATCAGCGTTGGAAAAGGCAGAGGTGCTGGTTGAAGCACTGCCCTATATAAAAGATTTTTACGGCAAACGTGTGGTTATCAAATACGGCGGCGCAGCCATGACCGAATGTGAACTGAAAATGAAAGTCATGCAGGATATTGTCCTTATGAAGTATGTTGGTATGCATCCCATCGTTGTTCACGGTGGCGGACCGGATATTACCGGCATGCTGGGCCGGCTGAATATTGATACTGCGTTTGTCAACGGGCTCAGGATCACCGACCGTGCTACCATGGAAGTGGTTGAAATGGTGCTGGGCGGCAAGGTAAATAAAGAGATCGTTTCCGGACTGAATGCTTCCGGCGGCAAAGCAGTTGGCATTTCCGGCAAGGACGGTGGCCTGATCAAAGCCCGCCCTATTGACCCCAGCGGCAAACTGGGCTTTGTGGGAGAAGTGGAAACCGTCAATCCACAGATCATTGAAACCCTGATTGAAAATGGTTATATACCGGTTATCGCTCCGATTGGCATAGATGATGAACAGCAAAGTTATAATATAAACGCCGACCTGGTTGCAGCCAGTATTGCGGTTGGCATGAAAGCTG
>CAZRMB010000291.1:0-3373 GCA_964600925.1 uncultured Syntrophomonas sp. | reverse complement strand
TGATTCGAAAAATAGGACTGAATTTGTTTTCATGAAAATCTATTTGACAGACAAAGGCCAGGAAACCGGCAATTATTTACTCTACCGCCATGAGGTGCTCCATGGATTCTTATGTGCGCTAAACCATTCGGAGAATGAATTGGAACAGGTCGAGAAAATTGAACATTTTCTCGACCGCACTACCGTAAAAAACTTAGAGCTGCTGACAGTGCAACTTACAGAAAAATGAGTTTCTACATAAGCTGACGCCGATTCAGATGCCGCATGTGGACATTGAGGAACTAAAGGCAGGGCGCAAGGCGTTCACTAAAGAGGAATGGATGGACGTGCTGATGCGGTCCATCGGCATGGAACCGGATGAACTGAACGAACGCGAAAAATGGCTTCTGCTGACGCGCATGATTCCACTTGTGGAGAACAACTTCAACCTCTGCGAATTGGGGCCGCGCAGCACCGGCAAATCGCATCTTTATAAGGAAATATCGCCAAACAGTATCCTTGTTTCAGGCGGTCAGACGACCGTGGCGAACCTGTTCTATAACATGGGACGCAAAACGGTAGGGCTTGTCGGTCTTTGGGACTGCGTTGCCTTTGATGAAGTCGCCGGAATCCACTTCAAGGACAATGACGGTGTTCAGATCATGAAGGACTATATGGCTTCCGGCTCCTTTGCCCGCGGCAAGGAAGAAAAGGCTGCGTCTGCGTCGATGGTATTCATCGGGAATATTAACCAGAGCGTGGATGTGCTGCTGAAAACGTCGAGCCTTTTTGACCCGTTCCCGCCTGAAATGGGCAAGGACACCGCTTTTCTCGACAGAATCCATTGCTATCTACCCGGCTGGGAAATCCCCAAATTCCGTCCTGAGCATTTCACGGACGATTATGGCTTTATCACCGATTATCTTGCCGAGTTCATCCGGGAGCTTCGTAAAGAGCAATACGGGGATGCGCTGGACAAATATTATCACCTTGGCAAAAACCTGAACCAACGCGACACCATTGCCGTACGCAAAATGGTCGGCGGTTTTATCAAGTTACTTTATCCTGACGGTGTTTATACAAAAGGGCAGTTGGAAGAAATCCTGACTATCTCACTGGAGATGCGGCGGCGTGTGAAAGAGCAACTCAAAAAGTTGGGTGGTATGGAGTTTTATGATGTGAACTTCTCCTACATTGATAACGATGACTTTTCGGAGCACTATGTATCCGTGCCGGAACAAGGCGGTGGAAAACTCATTCCGGAAGGAATGTGCAATCCAGGACAGGTTTATACCGTTTCTCAGGGCAAGTCTGGCATGATCGGCGTATTCCGTCTGGAATCTCAGATGCTGCCCGGAAACGGGAAATTCGAGCGGACCGGGCTTGGAAGTGACCGGGAGCCAAAAGAAGCATCAAATACGGCATTCAACTTCTTGAAAGCCAACGGCAATCGGATCAGCGGTTCCATCAGCACGACCACGAAGGATTATATTATCAACTATCAGGACTTACAGGGCATTGGAATGACAAAAAACCTTGCATTGCCTACCTTGGTAGCTCTATGCTCTATTGCTTTGGGAAAACCAGCGCTTGGTTCACTGGCTGTTCTTGGAGAGATCAGCATCAGCGGGACTATGATAAAGGCAGACGAGCTTTCGAACGCTTTGCAGGTGTGTCTGGACAGCGGAGCAAAGAAGGTCCTGCTGCCGATTACATCAGCTGGCGATTTGGGGAGTGTACCTGCTGAGCTTGTTGGATGTTTCAACCTGATCTTTTACCAGAGTGCGGAAGACGCCGTATTTAAGGCACTTGGCGTTGAGTGATTTTAGCATACGTGGCTCTTTATTGACCGGAGGAAAATGAGACAAGTTAAAATCACGGTTCTGAAAACGACTTTCGACAAGAAGCTTGCCGCAGAGTACGGCGCGGAATGGCTGAATACCTTCCCATGCTGAGGGTGGGGCAGGTATTCTACGCCGACTATGCCAAGCCGGACAGCTTGTGCAATGAGGCGCGAAAGGCCATCTACCAATGCTTTTGCGTTGGCTTACGGCGCCGGAAACGATGTTCTCTATTACGGTGACTGGATACGAAAAAGCGGCGTAGCAATCTGTAGCTGCAATAACGGGCTGCGCACAGTAATTTTCAAACTGGAAGCGACTAACAAGACGGCAGAAATAGACTGAAACATGTACATGGGGTTCGCGTTATACAGTTAGATGAAATCCAATTTATACAGGCTTTCGGATGGGAGTGAAGTAAATGAAAAAGTTGGACTTGCATATTCATAGTGTTTCGACTATGAGTGATAGGCCATTTACTTTTAGCCTACCACGGCTAATCAAATATGTTAAAGATGCAAAAATTGATGGTATAGCTATAACGAATCACAATGTCTTTGATTTTGAGCAATATAAAGCTATATCTTCTGCCTTGAATGGCGTTTGTACGATACTTCCTGGAATTGAAATTAATATTGGGGCTAATGCAGGCCACTTAATATGTATTACGGATACAGCAGATGCAGATGATTTTTATAGTCGATGTGTAAAAATAAATGCAGAAATAGCCGAACCTCATGACAGCATCTCAACGGTACAATTAAAAAATATTTTTTCTGACCTAAGCAGATATTTGTGGATTCCACACTATGAGAAAAAACCAGCTGTTGACGAAAAAACACTTATGGAGCTTGGAAAATATATTGGTTGCGGAGAAGTTGGTAGTATAAAGAAGTTTATATATTGTGCCAAGGCAGCCCAAGCACCGACTCCAGTATATTTCAGCGATTACAGACCTACTGATCAAGATGAACCTTTTCCAAGCAGACAAACATTTTTTGATATTTCTGACATTAGTGTCCGTTCAATAAAACTCTGCTTAACTGATAAAACAAAGGTTACTTTATCGGAAACTGATGGAAATAGAATATTTGAAGTGCTTCCCGGCTTACCGCTATCTACAGGCTTAAATGTAATTATTGGTGAACGATCATCAGGAAAATCTTATACATTTTTTTAATCGTTCATTATTGGCGTTAAAAGCAAAGAAAAGATCGTCCGCTGGCTCACGCCTGACCGCTTATATTAAACAGCGGTCTTTGTTGTCGGGGAGAATATAACCTAAACATAAAAAACCTCCAAACCCGTAAGTTTGGAGGAGCATTGAATTTAAGCATGACTAAACAGCCTACCAAACTTACGTTTTTTTTGTTTGGCGGCACCGCCTATTTTAATTCCGAAATAAGAACTATTAGTTCCTGCACATATAGTTGTATTAAATCGTTTTATCATTTGAACAGGAACGGTATACTGTCATCCGAGGTGAACCAATGGAACTTATTGAGACAGACATGCTTGGAGCTATCATTAAAGCTGCAAGAAAATCCAGAGGC
>CAZRMB010000290.1:0-3396 GCA_964600925.1 uncultured Syntrophomonas sp. | reverse complement strand
CGTGCCCATTCAATATTAATTTCCTCATCCAAAACGATTTCCGGTCCGTAATACAGTTTGTTCAGCTCCCGATAAACAGAACCCATCAATTCTGGCGTTACTGCCTCCCCCTGTTCGGCCCGGTCATGAATGATTTTTTCAAATTCAGCAAACATGGTCTGGCGGTAAACGGTCCCTCGAAATTGTTCCAGATAATGATTGATCAGATACATTTTCTCTTGTTTGTCCTTGCTGTGCTCCAGAAGGTAGTCGATCAGCAGCGACTCATTGACGGTCGAAGCGACTTCGGCTACAAAAATTGAATACTGGGCATAGACATAAGGTTGGTTATGGTTGGAATAAAACGAGTGCATGGAATGCCCCATTTCATGGGCCAGCGTAAACAAATCATCCAGTTTGTTATCATAATTCATCAGAATATAGGGCTGCGTATCATATGTCCCCCAGGAGTATGCCCCGCTGGTCTTGCCCTCATTTTCGTAAACATCAATCCATCCCTCATTCAAACCTGCTCTGACCTTTTCAAGATATTCTTCTCCCAAGGGCTGCAGCGCTTTGAGCATGGTTTGCTGAGCTTCATCATAGGGAATATTTACTTTATAATCTTTGACCAGAGGGGTATAAATATCGTACATATGCAAATCGTTTACATCTAATTGTTCCTTCCTTATTTTCATGTAACGATACATCGGTTCCAGATTATTATGCACCGCTTCAATCAACCGATCATATACTTCCACGGCAACGTTGTCACCATCCAGAGATGCTGCTATGGCTGAGGGATATTTGCGGGCGCGGGCATAGAAAATATCTTTTTTTACGCTCGAGCCAAGACTTGCACCCAGCGTATTGATCAATTTTTGGTAGGAACTATAGAGGGCCTTAAAGGCCTCTTCCCTCACCTGACGGTTGGGACTTTCCATAAAACTGCCATAGCGTCCTTTGGTAAGCTCAACTTCATTGCCTTCCTCATCTTTTACAACAGGGAACTTGATATCTGCATTATTAAGCATAGTGAAAATATTGGAGGAAGCCATGGATATATCGGCTGCCATGGCCAATAAACGTTCTTCCGGTGCAGATAGAATATGCTCTTTCTGGCGAAGGATCTCTTCCAGGGCATGCTGGTAAACAGCTAAATCTTTATTCTGCTGCATATATTTTTTCAGATCTGATTCAGGAATCGTAAGAATTTCCGGCACAATATAAGCTGATGCGCTGCTGGCTTCCACACCCAATCTCTCCGCCCGGTCAAAAAGCGCCTGATAAATATGATTGGCATTGTTTTCATCCCGACGCATACGAGCGTAAACATAAAGTTTTTCAGCAATCCTTCCCATATCATCGGAAACTTGCATAACTTTTAGCAAAGCTTCGGGGGACTCAGCCATAGTCCCCTGCAAAGCAGCTATTTGGCCAATCATTTGTTGAAGTTTTTTAAAATCATCTTCCCAAATGGTTTCATTCGTATATATTTTTTCCAGATCCCACTTATGCTTATCATCAATCTCTTCTCTTTTTTTCGTATGCTGATCTGCCAAAATCCAATCCTCCCATTTAAAACATTTTTTGCAATCAATGTATACTATTTATTCTAACCACTTCCCGCAAGAAATAACATAAGTGCTTGTATAGTGCAAAACATAAATGGATATTATTTTTAAATAACTGCAATTATTGTTAAATTTGTCGGTATGATTTAAACTAAAAGAAATATTTAACAATAGGAGGGTAAAGTAATGGCAGATTTAAAAAGCTATATAAACATCCTGTCAATGGCTATTGAAAACGAAGTGGAAGCGTATGAGTTTTATTTGGGGGTATCCCAAAAGGTTGGAGATGCCAATATTAAATCCATATTCAAAGGATTAGCTGAACAGGAACTGGGACACAGAGACCTTTTATCTTCTTATCTGAATAATGATGCCCGCCCCCTGAATTTTACCCAGGTTCCCGATTACAAAGTATCCGAAAGCGTTGCCAAACCAAAACTGTCATTGCAGATGAAACCGGCAGATGCAATCGCTCTGGCGATGAAAAACGAAGAGGATGCCATGAATATGTACAAGGATCTGGCCGACAGCAGTTCGGATCAGGAACAGAAAAAACTGTTTATGAATTTATCCAACATGGAAAAAGGACACAAAACTCAACTGGAAGACCTCTACACCAACATGGCTTTCCCGGAAGTCTGGTAGTCTATTTTTCCCGGAGGTGTTGATTTTGATATTGGATCATCTGGGTGTGGTTGTCAGTGATTGTGTTAAATCGGAACGCTTTTATTGTGATGGCTTGGGATGTACCCTTTCCGAGCACTGGCAGACTCCTGAACTAAAAGCCGTTAACCTGCACTGCGGAGGAATAATAATTGAACTGTTGCAATATGTGCATCCTCCTCAACAAACTATAGATGCTGGAGTCATCAATCACTTGGCTTTCTCCGTGACTGATATCGATGCTCAGATTGAAAGATTGACAAAAATGGGGGCAGCATTTGAAACTGCTGCCCCCAAAATACTCGCCAGTGGTAAAAAAATCATCTTTTTTCATGGACCGGATGGAGAGAGGATAGAATTGGTACAGAATATTTGATTTCTACTCTGCCACGCTGTTCCACAATATCTCACAAATATCCAGCACTTTTACCTGTTCGTCCTGACCTGCTTCCTTGACCCCATCGGAGATCATGGTCATACAGAAGGGACAATTGCTGGCAATCAATTCAGGAGCCGTCTGCAGAAGTTGATCTGTACGGCTCTGGTTGATTCGTTTGAATCCTTCGACGGCCTCCTCCTCCAACCACATGCGCCCTCCGCCCGCTCCACAGCAAAATCCGAATCGGCGTGATTTATCTATTTCACTGATCGTTGCACCAACCGCATGTAATACATTACGCGGTTCATCGTATATACCGTTGTGTCGTCCCAGGAAACAGGAGTCATGATAACTGAGTTTACGATGTTCCTGGCGTTGCGGTTTTAGTTTGCCCTCGGCAATAAGTTTGGCTAAAAATTCAGTAGAATGATAGACTTCATAGTTCCCATCCATCTGCGGATACTCGTTTTTCAAACAATTATAGCCATGCGGGCAGATACAAATAATCTTCTTGACCCCATAGTGATTGAAAGTTTCAATATTATGCCGGGCCAGCGTCTGATACAGATATTCATTCCCCAGCCGGCGGGCCGAATCTCCGCAGCACCACTCATCGTTACCAAGATAGCCAAAACTTACTTCTGCCTTATCGAGCAGTTTCACCAAGGCCTCGCCCACTTTTTTGTAACGATCATCAAACGCTACCGCGCAGCCGGCAAAAAGCAGGTATTCGAATTCTTTTCCGTCCCTGGGCAGAAGATTGATTTTGTCACTTACCCCTCTTTCCAGAATCCAATCGGC
>CAZRMB010000289.1:0-3398 GCA_964600925.1 uncultured Syntrophomonas sp. | reverse complement strand
ATTGCTATGGTTGTTATGTGGCGGTCTATATGCTAAAATGTATTACGTTTTAAAGACAGGTATGCTGAAAATAGCGGCAGCTACAGTTAGATCCTTTCGCCTGCGGGATGAGAGGTTTTTTATTAATTATAGGTACCGCTTTAGAAAAGATGATGAGGTGGTTTGACAATGGCCAAAGGAAAATACGATGAAACCTTGAATTTGCCCAGTACAGAGTTTCCCATGCGGGCCAACCTGCCCAACAAAGAGCCGGAAATTTTGAAATTCTGGCAGGAAAAGAATATTTATCAGCAGGTTCAGGAGAAAAACCAAGGACAAGAAAAATTTATCCTGCATGACGGCCCTCCCTATGCCAACGGTGATATCCATCTGGGACATACCTTGAATAAAATTTTGAAGGATATCATTGTCAAACAGCATTCCATGCTGGGCTTTGATTCACCATATGTACCCGGCTGGGATACCCACGGTCTGCCTATCGAGCAACAAGCGATCAAGGCTCTGGGTATTGACCGCCATCGCACCGATGTGGTGGAATTCCGCCGCCATTGTCATGACTATGCCATGAAATATGTAGGCATCCAGAGTGGAGAGTTCCAAAGACTGGGTGTCAGCGGAGACTGGGATCACCCTTATCTGACCCTGGATCCCAAATTTGAGAGCGTGCAGATCAAGGTTTTTGGAGAAATGGCCAACAAAGGCTACATATATAAAGGATTAAAACCGGTTTACTGGTGCGGCGACTGTGAAACTGCGCTGGCCGAGGCGGAAGTTGAATACAATGATAAAGTTTCTCCGTCGATATTTGTGAAGTTCCCGGTCAAGGACGGCAAAGGGGTCGTTCCGGAAGATGCCTTCGTTATTATCTGGACCACCACCCCCTGGACGCTGCCGGCCAATACCGGTATCTCCCTGCATCCTGATTATGAATATGTACTGGTCGAAGTAAACAGCGAAAAATACGTATTGGCCAAAGGATTACTGGAGAGCGTAAGCGCACAGTTAAATTGGAATAACATCGCTATCCTGAAAGAATTCCGCGGCAAGGAACTGGAACGGGCAGTTTGCAGTCATCCTTTCATGGAGCGCGATTCCCTTGTGATTCTGGGCCGTCATGTAACCCTTGAAGCCGGCACCGGATGTGTACACACGGCTCCCGGTCATGGTGAAGACGACTTTTATGTGGGGCGTGAATACGGGCTGGAAGTCATCTCACCGGTTGACAACAGCGGTCGCTTTACCGAAGAGGCTGGCAAATTTAAAGGGCTATATGTCCATAAGGCCAATCAGAATGTAATTGATGAATTGCAGGAAAAAGGCATGCTGCTCAAAGCCGAAAAGTATGAGCATCAGTATCCCTATTGCTGGCGCTGCAAGAACCCCATCATCTACCGGGCGACCGACCAATGGTTTGCCTCCATTGACGGGTTCCGCAAGGATGCACTGCAGGCGATTGATGATGTGGAGTGGATTCCCTCCTGGGGCCGGGAACGTATCTACAACATGGTTCGTGATCGCGGTGACTGGTGTATTTCCAGACAACGTACCTGGGGTGTGCCGATTCCGATTTTCTATTGTGACAGCTGTGGTGAGACCATCGTCAATAATGAAACCATCGACCGCATCAGCGATTTGTTCGCCGAGCACGGATCCGATATCTGGTTTATGAAAGAAGCCGCCGAACTGCTGCCGGAAGGTTTCACTTGTCCCAAGTGCAGCGGGCAGAAATTCAGCAAAGAAACTGACATCATGGATGTATGGTTTGATTCCGGCTCGTCCCACATGGCTGTTTTGGAAACCAGACCGGAATTGCGTTGGCCGTCCGATCTGTATCTGGAAGGCAGCGATCAGCACCGCGGTTGGTTCAACTCGTCCCTGTCCACCTCCGTGGCAGTGCGCGGGATTGCGCCCTATAAAAAAGTTCTTACGCATGGCTTTGTAGTCGATGAAAAAGGGCACAAAATGTCCAAGTCACTGGGCAATGTGGTCGATCCGCTCAAAATGATTCAGGAAATGGGCGCCGACATCCTGCGCCTGTGGGTATCTTCAGCCGATTATCGTAACGATATCTCAGTTTCAAATAATATCATCAAACAATCCAGCGAAGCGTATCGCAAGATCAGAAATACCTGCCGCTTCATCCTGGGCAACATATATGATTTTGATCCCAGCAAGGACAGCGTTCCCTACGAACAGTTGGGAGAGTTGGACAAATGGGCCTTGCTCAAGTTGGAACAGGTAGTGCAGCGGATTACCAAGGCTTATGCTGATTATGAATTCCATGTGGTGTTTCATACCGTGCATAAATTCTGCACCGTTGACCTGAGCAGTATTTACTTTGACATCATCAAGGATCGGCTCTACTGCAACGACAAAAAAGATACTGTCCGCCGGGCATCCCAGACCGTGCTTTATCAAATGATCAATGATCTGGTCGTCATCCTGGCCCCGATCCTGGCCTTCACCTGTGAAGAGATCTGGTCCTATATCCGTAAGGAAAATGATCCCATCAGCGTACAGTTGTTGTCATGGCCCAAAACCAGCGGCGCGTATCAGAATAAAGAGCTGGAAGAAAAAATCGACCGCATCCTGCAGGTGAGAGAAGTAGCCAGCAAAGCCATGGAAGAAGCCCGCGGCCAGAAAATCATCGGCCATTCGCTGGGTGCCTGGTTGACCATCTATGCCGACACCGAATGGTTGGAGCTTTTGAAAAAAACCGACGAACTTGATAAGATCCTGATCGTTTCCAAAATAGATTTGGAGACAGCCGACAGTCGCGGCGAAGATGCCGTAGCACTCGAAGAAGTCAGCGGTATATGGGTCAAAGTGCAAGCCGCCGAAGGGAACAAATGCGAACGTTGCTGGATTATCGATCTGTCAGTTGGAACCGACTCCAAACATGAAAGTCTATGTAAGCGCTGTGCTCAGGTAGTTGAGCAGATGGAGGGGTAAAATGGCCAGTCCAGAAGAAGGCAATCGCATTATTATAACCGTACTGGGCCATGACCAGGTCGGCATCATCGCCATGGTTTCAAATATACTGGCCGACAACGGCATAAATATCCTGGATATCAGCCAAACCATCCTGCAGGGATTCTTCACCATGGTCATGGTGGTCGATTTCAGCCATAGCAAAATCGATGTTAAGGAACTGCGTGAAATACTGGGCGGCAAAGGCCAGGAAATAGGCCTGCAAGTTACCGTCCAGCACGAAGATCTGTTCAAGTATATGCATCGAATTTAACTTAATCATTGGATTCTACATGTTTTGTTATCTGAGGTTAATACTTAAGTCCGCTTGGGGCCGGTCTTTTGACTGTTCAGATTTGCATTAGTAGCGCTCATTTGTTACCCCGGTATCTTTGTTTTATTACGTGAGTCTCGTTTTTGGGTAACGT
>CAZRMB010000288.1:0-3399 GCA_964600925.1 uncultured Syntrophomonas sp. | reverse complement strand
CCCTGGAAGGACGGATCAAGTACATAGCTGAGCAGCAGACTGTCGCCTTTTATTCCGCGCAGGTTGATCCCTGAACGCAGCAGGAAAACCTGGGCTAACTTGGCATTGTGCAAATACTTGGGGCGCTGCGGATCTTCCAGCATCTCCCGCAGCCAATCGAGTGCCGCGCTATTCTGCAGATCCAGCCAGACCAGTTCATTGCCGGCGGCCAGAAACATTTTTAATCCCTGGGCCCACATCGGATGGTGATAGCTGGTTTCAATGTGTATGGCCAGCTCCTGCCTGTCCGTCAACTGAGCCAGAAAATCGTTGACTTCCGCGGCGGTTTTTAATTCCCGCTCAGTCAGGGCAGGATGCTGTTCCTCCATCACCGTTGCTT
The DNA here is from genome assembly GCA_964600925.1 of uncultured Syntrophomonas sp. Classification (GTDB taxonomy): domain Bacteria; phylum Bacillota; class Syntrophomonadia; order Syntrophomonadales; family Syntrophomonadaceae; genus Syntrophomonas_B. Next base: position 3,020 of record CAZRMB010000288.1, on the reverse strand, counting down.
GCTGCACTTCATGATCCGGTCTGCTTTGCTCCAGCGTCGCCAGCAGCCCTTTGAATTCCAGCTTTTTATATAACACGCTGAGCTCAGCCCGGTGTATTTCTCTGACGTTGAAATCATCAAGGGATGCGTCTATTTCGATATCCCGCTTGATCGTAGCCAGTTCACGGCTCAGGTAAGCCAGATCCTGATAGGTATGCAGGTTTTCTTTCAGTTTTTTCCCGCTGATTTCATCGATATGTTCATAAAGGTTTTCCAGACTGTTGTATTCTTTAACCAGCTTGATGGCCGTTTTGCTGCCGACGCCCGGTACTCCGGGGATATTGTCGGAGCTGTCACCCATCAGGGCTTTTATTTCAATCATTTGATCCGGCGGAACTTCCCATTTTTCAACCACGGCTTGCGGATCGTAGACGCACATGTCCGTAATCCCCTTTTTGGTCATATATACTTTGGTATGTTCACTGACCAACTGCAGGGCATCTCCGTCTCCGGTCAGAATGATGGTTTCCATGCCGGCTTCTTCCGCCTGTTTGCTTAACGTTCCGATCAGGTCGTCAGCTTCAAAGCCCTGCATTTCCACATAACTGACATTCATGGCGGTAAGGACTTCCCGCAAGAGTTTAAACTGACCGGCCAGTTCATTGGGCGTCTCGGCCCGGTTGGCTTTGTATTCACTGTAGGTTTCGTTGCGAAATGTTTTGCGATCCATATCAAAAGCGACCACAATATGTGAAGGCTGAACCTCCGCTGTCACCCGGTTGAACATGGTCAAGAATCCATATATCCCGTTGGTATAGATCCCCTCGCGGGTATGCAGCAGGGGCAGCGCGTAAAAAGCCCTGAAAAGAAGGCTGTTCCCATCGATGAGCATCAAAGTCTTATCCTTCATAACCGACCTCCAGCGAAGTTATTCCCACAGAAAAATGCAATGGGCAGATTTTATTCTCTGCCCATTATTATAGCTTATATTGATTTATTTATTTAGTATTAGGAATCTGTCTTTTCCACCAGGCGCACTTCTATGGTCACAGCATCGACCGCTTTGTCGATGCGCTCCTGCTTCGCCTGCAAATCCTGTTTTTGCTTCAGCAAGTCCTGCAACTGGGTCTGTTGCTCATCATTCAGGCTGGCACTGCTTTGCAGTTTCTGGATGTTTTCATCCACACTGGCCAAGGCTTTTTGATTCTCCGTATAAGCCTCGGTATAAGCAATGCTATTCTGCAGCGGCGCTTCCACGCCTACCCCGCCAAGTTCGCTCAGCAACGCACCGGCTTTGTCTTTGGGGACCTGCATGGTTACCACTTTTACACTCTCAGCAGCGGCTGCCATAACATTGGCAGATTTAACGCTGATCTGTGCTCCGCTGGCATAAGCCAACTGCATGACATCCTGCATGGATTTATCCATATTATCGACCTGTATCTTGGCCGTATAATTCTGCTCCACTTTTTCCTGCACCGCCACCTGCACAGGTTTTGTGATCGTGGGGGAAGTACCTGTATTATTGCCTGGCTTAGCTGTACCGGGTGTTTTGTCATCGCTCTGTCCGGCAGGATCAGTGACCTGACCGCCGTTTTCAGTCTGTTCGTCTTCGCTATGTTTATTGAGCCAATCCTGCAGAATTTTATTGTTGTCAACAATCGCAATGTGCGGTCGGGTGTCTTTATTCATCCAATCCTGCAGGGAAGCTACCATCGCTCCGTAAGGCAAATAACTGCCGGCAAAAATACCGGCGCTTATCGCCAATCCTGCCACTGTCGCGGCGACCCATCCGGTACGTTTGGGAACGCCCAGCGGGCTTGCAGGGAAAATTTTTATCTTTTCATGGCTAATCCGGTTATGGATGCTTTCTCCAAAATTGATTGGGATCTGAGGCGTATCAAGATTTTTGAGCATAGCACAAATACGGCCCATCTCTTCCAGTTTGTGCGCACAAAGTTCACACTCCCCGAGATGTTCCTCGATGGCTTCGTTTTCCACATTGTTGGTCATTTTATCCAAGTATGGAGAAAATAACGTTTGCATTTGCTCGCAATTCATGGTACTACCTCCTCGCTCTATTAGACGAGGCGCTAATTTAAAAGTTCCCGCTCGGTCAATTTTTTTTGCAGAATAATACGAGCCCGGCTTATCCTCGATTTTACGGTCCCGATGGAGCAATCCAGTACGGATGAGATCTCCTCGTAACTTAAATCCATAATATCTCTGAGCACAATGACAGTTTTATGCTCAGGTTTCATTTCATCCAAAAGCAGCTGAATATTTTGGTTAAATTCTTTTTTCTCATATATTACATCTGCAGCGAGAGACTGGTCGGATATTTCCCTTTCCATTTCAGCCCCATCCAACGTTGCCAATGGTTCATCCAGGGAGATCGGGGTAATTTTGCGCTTGCGGCGGCGCAGTTCGTCCAGACAGACATTGGTGGTGATGCGGTATATCCAGGTGCCAAAACTGGCGTCCCCTTTAAAAGAGCGCAGAGAACGATAGGCTTTGATAAAAGCCTCCTGCGCCATATCGTTGGCGTCATCTTCATTGCCCATATATCGGTATGCCAGCATATATACTTTATTTTGATATGTTTTAACCAGTTCCTCAAAAGCGTATGTATCCCCGTGCAGGGTTCGATTTACCAGGTGTTGATCCGAATTCATCAATTACTCCTTTGGCCAGCCTCACTCCAGTCAGCTTCATTAAATGCTTACCAGACTGGCCCCAAAATGCAAATGCGTTCTAGGTATTGGTTATTATTCTAGGTGCTTAAATAATATTCCTTTAAATTTTGCCCGTCCCTGCTAATGTAAACTATGTAACAAATGCCATTTTATAGCTACAAAGGTTCTCTTTTTCCACCCTCTTGGCGAAGGCCTAAATCCTTGACAACCAAGATGGCAAACCTTATAATAATTCTTGCGTCCGCACAAAACAATATTTAGCCAGAGTGTCGGAATTGGCAGACGAGCGCGACTCAAAATCGTGTGCCGCGAGGCGTGTGGGTTCGAGTCCCACCTCTGGCACCA
>CAZRMB010000287.1:0-3406 GCA_964600925.1 uncultured Syntrophomonas sp. | reverse complement strand
CAATTAGTGTACCAGTCCGCCATCATATCAGCAACCATTTATTGGTAATACAGTGTTGCCAAGATATAGCCTTTGCTTATACTTTTGACAATTCATCTCTGAACGCGGGTCTTGTTGCATATTGGAAATAAAGCTTCTTCTTTATTTCCAAAGCCTGCTCTTTCCCGCCTGCTTTTTTCAGATTTCGTATGATCGCGCATACCCGCTGATAATCTTTTCTGTTGCCGGCCCTCGCGGCAGACTGCTCAATATATTGCACAAATAGAGCGTATACCTCATCTTGGTACTCCGGAACAAGCTGTTTGTAAAAATCCTCCAACATTGTCGGTCTGGTCTGGACATGCTCCAGCAGCTTTTGTTTTTCACCTTCCTCAATGAGGATCGTGGTATATATATTTTGGTAGGTCTTCTTCCGCTCCTCCAATAAGAAAATGATTTTGGGGTAAACAGCCGGCCACTCGCTTGCATTATAAGTTTGTTTTAATTCCGTGTAATATTTAATACTGCCATCCAGAATAAAATCCATGGCAATAGCGCGCTGTTCGTCCAGTCGACCGGAAAGCTGAAACGCTTTGTACCTGTATTCCTTCCACCGGTTTACCAATCCGGGCTTGTCTTTATCCTGTTCTTCGCCATCCAAGGTGAGCTTTATTACTGCGTCGTAATCTTTTTTCCTCATCGCGCTTTCTATAGCCATTTCCCTAAATTCTGAATATTGAAGGTTTTGCTTGATAAATTCCTGCGCCTTTTTTGACCCGTCGTGCTGTTCTATCATGTGGTATCTGATTAAATTGATTCTTTCTGCGAAGTAATTGCTGCTCCATGAATCTTCCTTTTCATTCTTCACCATAGATGCCATTTGATTTTCCAATTTATCTCGTAAAGCCGGTGTCCCGGCCAGCATCGCACAACTGCCCAGAAGCTCAAGCTGCCAGTCGTTCGAATCTTTATACCGCTTGTCCGATGTTTCCTTTAGTAATTTATTGAAAATATTCTCTTCATCAACCGGACTGAGTTCCTTATCTTCAATTATTTCATCAATAAAATCAAAGCAATCTTGAATTACACATCCGATTGTCCCGTCGGAATCGTCTGCATACTGAAGCAAATCGATCATCTCACGGATTACGCAAAACGCCAATTCCAAAGCATGCATGGTTTTATTTTTCCCCAAAGCTGAACTGGCTTTTTCCAGAACCAAATAAGCACCTTTCATTGCCTCATCCGTATCTTCACAAACCACAAAGCCATCACGATCCGAATTTTTTTCTATATAGGTGCGGATAAGCGTAATAGACCTGGATATTTCATTTTCATCATTTTCATCTACAAAATTCAACTCGATAAGTTGTTTGATTTCCTCATGTTCGGAAGCAACCGCCAGAAGAAATTCAATCAGCTCATCTTTCGTTCGCCCGGATAGTATCTTCTTTATGTCAGGTGCTTTACTTTTCTTTGCAATCGCAGGTTTTGGAAGTGTTTCCTCATCCGGATGATCGGTGCAAGATAGGCTGTTAGCATGGGAAGAGTTATTTTTTATATCCCGCAAAGCGAAGAATACCGCTGCCTGGTGCTTGCAATACTCTCCCAAAACATAGGGACAATCACATTCGGTGTAAACGATGTTGCCTTGTTCATCAAGATCAACTTCCACAAGATACAGATCATTGCCTTCAACTTCTGCCTCATAAATGTTGTCGTCTGTTTCCTTGATTGAGGTTACCTGGTTATTTTTGTAATAGTCAATTCCCCTGGCAAGAATTTTCTTGTCTAAACAGCTGTCAAAGTTGTGAAGATTCATTTTCTTGTTTCTCATCCTTCCATATAAATATGGTTCTTTATTTCAGTAAGCAATCAATTTCTCTTGTATTATAGCATGGACCACAGATACACCGAACAAACTCATGAGCCTGTTTAGCTTCCCCCTCCTCAACATATTTTCTTGATTATTGAACTTGTGATTAAACGCAGGTTTAATTAACAATATAAGGAATTAAATGCATTTTCAATCATACATATTAATGGCGTTATGTTTCTGCTTTTTCGGGAATGGGAAGCATTTTCTATTCGGTATGTTCCCTTGTTTACGCATACCTGTTAACCGATCATTTTAAAAAAGGGGGGGTGAGTTTTAACTTTTTATCTTCTTTTTCTAAATAACATAAGTGAAATAAAACTAAAGGGGGAACCAAAATGCTAAGAGAATTAAATGAAGTGGTATTGGTCAGCGCTTGCAGAACTCCTATTGGAGATTATCTGGGAAGCTTAAAAGATCTTCGAGCCAATGAACTTTCCAAAATTGCTGGAGCAGAAGCGATTAAACGAGCCGGAATCGATCCCAAAATGATCGATGAACTGGTTCTGGGTATGTGCCTGCACCATGGTAACGGATCACTGCCGCCCCGGATTGTGGCCATGGGTTTGGGTATGGATATCAAATCATCCGCCAGCGAGGTAAGCCAGAACTGCGCGTCCGGGATGAGAGCCACGGAAATTGCTGCGATGAGTCTGATGCTGGGCAAGACTGATATAGCGCTGGTAATTGGGACAGAGAGTATGAGTAATATTCCCTACCTTTTACAAAAAGCCAGAAGTGGTTATCGGATGGGTGATGGCAAGATCGAAGATGCCATGCTGTCTGATGGACTGGTCTGCCAATTGGCCGGAGGCCATATGGGAACAACGGCTGACAGAATCGCTGAACAATACGGAATCAGCCGGGAAGAATGTGATGATCTGGCCTTAATGAGTCATCAACGGGCGGTTGCAGCCATTGATGGAGGCGTCTTTAAACGTGAAATCGTACCAATAGAAATCAAAAGCAAAAAAGGCGTTAAAGTGTTTGATACTGATGAACATCCCATCAGAGGAGCCAGCCAAGAATCAATGGCCAGGCTGTCTCCGGCCTTTGGCAAAACTGGTGTAACCACTGCTGCCAATGCTTCCGGCATCAACGATGCTTCCGCCGCTGCGGTATTTATGACCAAGAAGAAGGCTGAAGAACTTGGTATCAAACCTTTGATGAAACTAATCAATGTGTGTTCTGAAGGTGTTGACCCAAGAGTTATGGGCCTGGGTCCGGCGGTTGCCATACCTAAATGCCTGAAACAAGCAGGAATGAACTATGCTGACGTTGATTACTGGGAAATCAATGAAGCATTTGCCGCTCAGGTGCTTGGCGTACAGAGAATGATCAAAGACGAAGCCGGTATTGAAATGAGCTTCGATAACATAAATCACAATGGCTCCGGGATCGCATTGGGCCACCCGGTAGGAGCTACTGCCCTGCGCATTATCGTCAGTCTCTATTATGAATTGGAAAGACTGAACAAAACGGTCGGCGGTGCATCGCTCTGTGTGGGCGGCGGTTCTGCTATGGCTTCATTGTGGACCAGAGATATCTAAA
>CAZRMB010000286.1:1461-3408 GCA_964600925.1 uncultured Syntrophomonas sp. | reverse complement strand
GAATAGTTGCCCGGATATTCAACCAATTTTCCTGACTTTTCAAAAGCCAGGATTTTTTCGCAGACCCGATCCAAAAAGTATCGATCATGTGAAACCGTCACCACCGCTCCGGGAAAATCGTCGAGATAATCCTCTAATATCTTTAAGGTCTCAATATCCAGATCGTTGCCGGGCTCATCCAGCAGTAATACGTTAGGTGCAGTCATTAAGATTCTGAGCAGGTGAAGCCTCCTTTTCTCACCTCCGGATAATTTCTCTAAACGGGTCCAGTGGGTAAACGAGGGAAAAAGAAATGTCTCCAGCATCTGTGCAGCACTGATCATTTTTTTGCCGCTGGGCAGATATTCGCCTGCTTCACGAATATAATCAATCAACCGCATATCATCTGGCAAGCCGGTACTTTCCTGCGGGAAATAGCCTATTTTAACCGTTTCCCCTATATCGACTCTGCCCTGCCGGGGGATGATTGCCCCATGCATTATTTCCAACAAAGTGGTCTTGCCAACCCCGTTTGCTCCGATTATCCCCATACGTTCACCGCGATCCAACCGGCAGGAGTAATTATCGATTATTTTCTGGTCTTGATAAGCATGAGAAACGTTCTCCATGATTATGGTCTTTTTGCCCAAACGACTGGCATTGGAAGTGATCTGTACTTCTTGATGTTCGCTCCTGGTCGGTTCAGATTGAAGTTTTTCAAAACGTTCTATACGGGCTTTTTGTTTGGTACTGCGTGCCCGTGCCCCCTTGCGTATCCAGGCCAATTCTTTGCGCAGCAAGGCCTGGTTTTTATCGGCTATCGTCAGTTCAGTCTGTTCTCTCTCCAGTTTTTTCTCCAGGTAGGCACTATAATTGCCGGTATAACTTAATAAGCGACCACGGTCTATTTCGATTATTTTATGACTGACTCTTTCAAGAAAATAACGATCATGGGTAACCATAAGCAAAGCCCCGCTGAATCTCTGCAAATATGTTTCCAGCCAGTCAATCGCTTGATTATCAAGATGGTTGGTCGGTTCGTCCAGGATCAGCAATTCAGCATCATTCAGCAAGGCCGCAGCCAGCGCTGCTCTTTTACGCTGTCCTCCGGAAAGCAGATTCATTTTGCTGTCATATTGGGTTATGCCCAAACGGGACAAAATATTTTGGGCTTCACTTTCCAGAGCCCAACCGTTCATGGCATCCATCTGCTGACTTAATTCTGCCATTTCCTTCTGTAATTGATCGTTCAGGGGATGCTGCTCCATAGCCGCTGCAACGACCCGATAATGATTTACGGTTTTCATAATCGGAGTATCGCCTTTGAATACCATATCCATCACTGTATCTGCAGGATCAAAGACAGGATTCTGCGCCAGATACTGCATACGCAAGTTTCTCTTGCGAACAATTTGACCCTGGTCAGGTTCTTCCAGCCCGGCGATAAGTTTAAGCAAAGTGGATTTACCGGAACCATTGATACCCAGAAGGCCAATTTTATCACCTTCATCAATGCCAATACTTATATCCTGCAGCAGTATTTTTTCTGTATAGGTTTTGCTGGTTTTATCCAAAGATATCAGATTCATTTTCTTTTCCTTTACTGGTTTTGATTTAATTAAATTCTATCGCTCATGGCATAAAGAGGATATTTTTCAATCTCATGACACATCCATAATTGTTATAATAGAACAAGATATAGACATGATTTGGGGGAGAGTTCTAATGCAGGACACGAATGAAAGAAACATTTTTTTTAAAATTGTTAAGGCCTCTGCTACGAATATTGCCGGATTTGGGTTGGCAACTGCACTGGTCAGTTATCTGGTCAGGAATACCGATATCAAAACACCGGTTATGATCCTGGCCGGATTAGTCGTTTTCATCATGCTGGTCAGTCTCAGTTCGCTGTTGATATTCATCTATTTAACCATTAAAAACATACCTGAGACCATGAGCAAGTCATCC
>CAZRMB010000286.1:0-1361 GCA_964600925.1 uncultured Syntrophomonas sp. | reverse complement strand
GCTGTTGTCGGGCTATATTTTATTGATCATTATCAATCCGGCAATACAAAATACTGCCCCGATTATTTTATATATACTGAAACCTTCATGATAAAAAAAGATCCCTATCGGAATAAGCGCCACTGCCAATAAAATATTAGCCACCAGAGAACCCACACTTATATCCCACCCTGCCCTGTAGGCCAACAGGAAGCCAAACTCCAAACCTAAAATGGCAAAACCGAGCACAACACTTGTCCAGTTTAAATCTCCAAAGGATTGCAGGTATCCCTTTTCCGGCTTGTCGGCTAAAAAAGCGATCAAAGTTAAGACAATGGCTGTCAGATAAGTCACCAGTAATGCAGCGTAAGGGTTTGCATTCTGGGGTGTTGACTTCTGGGCAATATTATAGACTACATTGGATAAAACAATGAGCACGATCGGGAAAATATAATTAAACATAACGCACCTCATAAAAATAACCATGATATTCAATCATGGTTATTATGGATAATATAGGTCTTATTATACAATAACAAATCTTTGCAGATATAATCTTTTGCTTATTATTTTATTAATTCATAATGCATGGAATCACTGTAACGATTGCCCCAACTGAATCCGGCCGGTTTAAATGCTTTTTCCCAAAGGATCAGATTGGGGTCATCCAAATCTTTTTCCGGATCAACATAGCCAAAATGTCCGGCGGCATTGATATCAATGGCTGTCCCCCAGGAATGGTTGCTCAAGCCCCTTGATGGATCCCAGTTGACGTGACGAGTAACATAGGTTCCATCCATGGTTTTTATCAAGCTTAACAACGACACTTCCTGTCCGTTTACCACTGCAGTGCCGTTCTCAATGTATGTAAAGGCGGTGATAAAATGATCTGCTGCATCTTTATGTACCTGTACCTGACGATTTAAACCCGGCAAGGTTATGGTTACTATGTTTTCGGCAACCCACTGCGGATCAACTTCAATTCTGCCGCCGCTCAGGTCTCGATAACGAAATTGACCAAAGGATCCGTTTGTCTTGCTTAACAAAGGGTACTTACTCTCATCAGCATTCGATCCGCCGCGTGATACCTGATTGCTGCCGGTATTTGCATTGCTGGTGTTGCTGGCGGAGCTATTGACTGAACTCCCGTTTTGGTTCACATTACTGTTATTATTGGAATTTACACTGGTTGATGCAGAGGATGTGCTGCTTTTATCCTGATTATTTTTTACAGTTACCGTTTGTGATTTACTGTCAGGTTCTTTCGTTATCTCAGCGATTGACTTGTTCGCCTGTGCTTCAGATTGGCTGTCAGAAGGCTTCACAACTTCTTTCTCTTGGCTTTTTGATACATTATTCCCGCTGTTCTTTTGAACTGCCTT
>CAZRMB010000285.1:0-3412 GCA_964600925.1 uncultured Syntrophomonas sp. | reverse complement strand
CGATCGGACTGTTGCTTTTTAAAGGAGCAGGAAGAAAAACGGAGGTTCGTTTCGGGCCTTTCCTGGCTTTGTCGGCATTCATCGTATTCTTGTATGGCGCGGAGCTGCTCAATTTATATTTAAGCTTATTTTGATTGATGATTTTGCATGATTAGATTAGAGATTCCCCCTTCGGGGACTACATATATGATCAAACGGTCACGATTAAGGTAGCTTCGCTAGCGCTCAGAATGACAAGTTGTTTTTTAATAGAGGAGACTAAAGTCCCCTCTACGGTATATAGTGTATTAATACACTTTTTGCGGAGGAATCATTTTGTGAATAATCGCCAGTATTTTCTGCCAGGATAATTATTTTGCTGATTTACCCTAATGTTAGAGGATTTCAATAATTTTCTGTTGAATTATTGTGTTAGTAAAGTCATAGTATATGTAGGATATATGCGAATATGGTTTGCGCGGAGGTTTTTATGAACGGCCAGCCGGAGATCCAAATTAATCTTATTAATTACAAACTGGAAAAAAAGTTTACCCGTAAGTCAATGGTCATGGAGTGGGGCCTGTATTTGCTCGTCGCAGGACTGGTTATGGGGGGGCTTTTTTTATATAATCACTCCTTGGAGAATCAAATCAAAGCCCTCAACAAGGAAAACACGTCCCTGAAGACTGAACTCAAACAGACTACGGTCCAGACTTCAGCGATGCAGACTACCAAGAAGATTGAAACTGCGGTTAAAACGCGCAGCCTGCTGGTAAATTCACTGCTCAAGCTGCAGAACGACTATGTGCCATTTTTTGATGAACTGGGTCAACTGAACGGTTCAGGAATACTCTTGAGTAATATAGATGTGCAGAACGATAAGGTAAACGTCAAAGGTTATGCCAGCGGACACCGGCAATTGATAAATCTGCTGCAGACACTGCAGGATTCGGAATATTTCAGTGTGCCGGCCAATCTGCAGATGTCCACTGACGAAGAAACCGGGGAAATATCTTTTAGTATGCAAATGAGTCTGGAGGAGGGCAAAGAATGAAAATTTCCAGACGCGAAAAAATAATGCTGTTAGTGGCGATCTATCTGCTGATTATTTTTGGGGGATATAAATTAATTATTGCTCCCACTCGTGCAGAGTTAGCTGCGATAAAGGCAACCAATAGCCAAATTGACCAGTCGGCGCAGACTGCTGTCCAGGGCGGAAAGCAGAAGGACGAAAGTGAATCGGTCATCAGCAAGGAACTGGCCAACTACATGAAACTCGAAGAACAACTGCCAAGGGACGAACAGTTGGTGGAATTGGTCGATCAGATCGGCAATATGGCCAGTGAAAACAAAGTAACCTTGTTGTCGGTTAACTATACAGATTCGAAAGAGAAGACTACTACGGAAAAGGTCGCCGACCAGGCTGATGGAAAAGAAGGGCAGGCGGCTGTAGCCGGCGCTTCCAAAATGAATTTAACCCTGAGTACTACAGGATCTTATTATCATTTGCTGGGGTTCCTGCAAGATTTGGAGAAATCACCGCGTATAATAGTTGTGAGCTCAGCCGGCATGTCGGTAGGACAAAAGAAAGAGGTCCCTGCAGGGTCTGCCTCTGGTTCAGGCGGAACATACACCAGTTCCAATCCGCCTCCTAATGTACCGATTGCCAAAGGCACACGTATACAGACATCTGTTTCAACCGGCAGTTCTGTACCGGTACAGAACTCGACTCCTGAACCGGTTGTACCGGAAATGACCAAATATGATCTGAGTAATATTCAGATGAATTTGCAGATAACCAGTTTTTATGATACGACCCAGGCAGAAATTGAGAAACTTCTTGGAACCTCTCTATTTAAAAAGCTGACCGGAGAGGGAGTAGTATCCCAGAAAAATGAAAATCTTACCAAGGTTGCGACAGCGGTAAAAAAATACTGGGATAAAGACGATCCCGTAGCTGATTGGAGTAATTCCCGCGACCCGGGCGATGATTGCTGGAATGGCAAGTTGCTGAAATATTTGGAGGGCAAGTATAATAATACCAACATGGGCAAAAATGTACGCGGTTTGGTCAATCCGCTGGCTGGAAAAATCAATCCGGATTCGGAATGGGCCGGAACGGCTGTATTACACTGGGACAAGGTATTGGACATGAATATGACCAGCACGGTAAAACCGATTGACCCGGATACGGATAAGACTTTTTCTAACGTTAAGACTCGTGATTTCCTTCCTGCAGCTGTATATATTACTTATTTGCCAAATTATGCTCCTGATAAAGTTGAAAAGCTTAATGCAACACAGAAGCAGGCGATCATGGGCAGCATTATCGTGTGGCAGGCGAAGGACAGCAAAGCAGCCCCGGTTGTTTACAGAATCGATGATAAAGGCCAACTGCAGGATCTGCAGAAGATTGAATCCTTATAAATGTAATTGTCAGGCTGCGTACCTGACGATGGTGAAGGAGCGGTCAAAAAATGAAAATACATAGACATCACCTCGCCTGGAAGGGACTTGTTTTAACAGCGGCTTTGCTGATCATGGCGATCGTTTTTCCCGCCAAGGTGCAGGCCGCGGCAGAGCGGGTTGTTCTGCCCGATCAAGACAGCAATGGCGAAACCATCCGTCAATCATCCATGGTCCTGGCTACCAAGGATGAAGGCCAGCTTATTGTCAGTGCTGTTCTTTCGGGCAGCGGGGGCGGCAAAGATATTTCTTTGACCAAAATTGCCAAAGGCGGCCAATTGAGTTGGACGAAAACCTATGGCGGCAGCGGTGACGAAGAAGCCCGCTCCATCCAGCAGACTGCAGATGAGGGCTTTATTATCACCGGTTATACCACTTCCAAAGGCTCCGGCGGACGGGATCTTTATATGCTGTACATAAACAAAATAGGCGACAAGAAGTGGGAAGCGGCAGCGGGAGACAGCTACGATGATGAAGGCGTTATGGTACAACAGATGTCGGGCGGAGATTTTGTGGCGGTCGGTTATTCGCTTCGCCAACGTATGGTTGAAGGCAGCGAAGCCAAAAGCCAGGATGCTGATATCATGGCGGTTCGCTATGATCGAAACGGCAAAAAACTCTGGCAGAAATATTATGGCGGCGACGAGGATGATTATGCCTGTTCCATCCAGACCAATAAAAACGGCGGCCTGGTGATTGCCGGGTGTACCCGTTCTTATAGTGACGGGACCTGGGACATTTATGTTATAAAGACGATCGATTCCGGACTGGTTACCTGGGAAAGAAGTATTGGCGGGACGGCCAACTACATTAGCACCGGCATCCAGCAGACCCCTGACAATGGCTATCTGGTGATGGGTTATTTATATGATACCAGCAGTACCGAACGTACGGAGGTTCGGGTAAGAATGGACTCCAGCGGTACATTCCTGTGGCAGCAAAATCTTGATGATCAAAGTCTGTACGG
>CAZRMB010000284.1:0-3422 GCA_964600925.1 uncultured Syntrophomonas sp. | reverse complement strand
TGCTCCGATTGTGGTTTTTGGAGCTGTAACCATGGCCTCAATGGGTCATATGGCCCTGGCTTATTTGATCGCAGTTATTCCCATGTCATTCACAGCCTACAGCTATGGGCAGATGGCCGGGGCATATCCGCTGGCGGGATCTGCTTTCGGATACACACAGAGGGCGATACACCCTTATGCCGGTTTTTTTGCCGGCTGGTCCATACTGCTTGACTATGCCTTGTTCCCGATTCTAAATTATATCGTTATCGGCATATTTACCCAAATGCTCTTTCCTAGTGTAAATTATTGGGTAATTGCTATCGTTGCTATACTCTTGGTAACGATTGTCAATCTGCTGGGGGTCAAAAGTGTTTCCCGGGTAAATGTATTTCTTGTAGCCTTCATGTTTATTGCGGTATTTTATTTCTTAGGGGCCTCGTTTAATTCGCTTAGCCATGGCGTTGGCTGGGGAATTTCATCGCTGGCTTTTTATAATCCGGCCAGCTTTGATATCAGTGCTCTTTTACTTGGTACTTCCATTGCCTGTTTTTCGTTTATGGGCTTTGATGCCATGACCACGCTGGCAGAAGAAGTGCATGAACCCTCCAAGACACTTGCTACAGCTACGATAAGCGTATGCTTTTTTATGGCGGTGGTATTTATCCTGCAAGCTTTTTGTGCCCAGGCAGTTTTCCCAGATTGGACCCTGTTTCAATCCGCTGACACGGCATTCATGGAAGCTGCCGGCGCTGCAGGCGGACAATTCCTGGTTACTTTCCTGTCTATTGCCATGATTGCCGGAGCCATTGCCAATGCGATAGACTCACAGGCAGGCGTAGCCCGGGTACTTTATGCCATGGGCAGAGATGAAGTAATTCCCAAAAAAATATTTGCTTATCTGCATCCAAAGACCAAGGTTCCGGTTTACACACTTGCTATACTGGCAGTGATTGCGGTAGTAGGTGCTTCACAGGATATGAATACGATCATCACGATGATCAATTTCGGGGCTTTGATCGCCTTCATGTGTGTTAACCTTTCGGTAATTTTCCACTATTATATCAAGGAGAAAAAACGCTCCGGAATGGACTCGGTAAAATATCTGATCGTGCCCGCTCTGGGGTTTTTAGCCTGCCTGACACTTTTTGTCAGCCTTTCTCCCAATGCCAAGATTGCAGGAACCATTTGGGTATCGATCGGCCTTTTGTATGTATTGGTCAGTACAAGATTTTTTACCAGACCTTTTAAAGAAATAAAAGCGTTTGAATCTGCGGATATAGATTAGGAAATAATCAAATATATCAACTGCTCTGTAGAATAGGTTTGTGAACTTTTACAGGGAGAATGGCAGGGCGGTAAAGCTCTGCCATTTTGATAATGGTTTAATTTCTATACCCATACGTGATAGATAACAAGTCAGCCGGGAGGCGGTAAGTCGTTCAGGAGTTCTGTAATTAACTGATTCGATTTATAAAATTGAATGGAGGAATTCAATATGGAAAACAACCCTTTGGTTTTTCCCTACATCCCCAATTCGGTGCCCCGAATAAAAGCTGAAATGATGCGTGAAGTTGGTGTCACCGATGAGATGGAACTTTTCGAGGAGATCCCGGAAGCACTGAGATTGACAGGAAAAATGAATCTTCCCGAACCAATCCGGGATGAATATTCGATCAAAAGGCATATGGAAAACATATTAAACAAAAACCGCAACTGCAATCAATACCTTAATTTTTTAGGGGCAGGCTGTGCCCAGCATTTTGTCCCGGCGGTTTGCGATGAAATCAATGGCCGGGGCGAATTTTCAACCGCCTACGGTGCTGAAACATGGGCCGATCATGGCAAACATCAGGCCTTGTTTGAATACCAGAGCCAAATGGCAGAACTGCTGGATATGGATTTTCTGACTGTACCTACTTATGACGGACCGGGCGCAGCAGCCACTTCGCTGTGCATGGCCAACCGCATCACCGGACGCAAACAGCTGCTTATACCCCGCACGATCAATCCGGAAACCCTGGCGGTAGTTGAAAATTATGTGAAGTCCGTCCAATCTGGCCATGGCCTGGAGGTTATTCTTATTAATTACCACCGCGACAGCGGCTTAATGGATTTGAATGATTTGAAAAAGAAGATATCCGGGGATGTAGCTGCAGTATTAATTGAGAATCCCGGTTACATGGGAATAATAGAAACGCAAGCTAATCAAATTGCAGAGATTGCACGAAGTGCCGGTGCTGAATTCATCGTTTATACCGATCCTATTTCACTTGGTGTGCTGGAAGCGCCGGCCAACTATGGAGCTACCATCACTTGCGGTGATTTTCATCCACTGGGCTTGCACCTGGCCTGCGGTGGATGTGTGGGTGGTTTTATCGCTACTTTTGATGATATGAAATATATGCAGGAAACCAAGGATCTGGTGGATGGAATGACCGAAACCATCGTTGCCGGCGAATATGGTTTTGCGACTACACTGATCGAGAGAACCCATTATGCGCTGCGGGAAAAAGGCAAGGAATTTACCGGCACAGGGGTAAACCTTTGGGCCATTACCGTGGGAGTATATCTGGCTATAATGGGTCCTCAGGGCATGAAGGAAGTGGGCACGACGATCATGAAAAATGCCCGCTATGCAGCTAAAAAGATCGCAGAGATCCCAGGTGTAAAAATAGCATTCAACAGTCCCTTTTTCAAAGAATTTGTAGTTGATTTTAATGCTGCAGGCAAGAGCGTGGCGGAAATCAACCAGAGCCTGCTGGAGGCGGAAATAATCGGCGGCAAGGATCTTACTGCAGAATTCCCGGAACTGGGTCAGAGCGCGTTGTTCTGTGTTACTGAGGTGCATAGCCAGGCTGACATAGACCGACTGGTTAATGCCCTCAAAGCAGTTGTTGCAGCCTAATTAATTTTCTTTCAGATCATAGAAGAAAGGACTGATAATAAATGCCCAGAGACAATATAACGTATCTAAGGAACTTTCATGAAGCCAAATGGGATGAACCTTTGATTTTTGATATGAGTGTAGCCGGTGAGCGCGGAGTATTGCTTCCACAGCCTGCGGAGGAGGTGGAGCAAGAGGTTGGGGATTGCATGGCTGAACTGCCGGCATATCTTCAGCGCAAACAAGCTCCGCTTTTGCCCGAAGTGAGCCAGATGCGGGTGAACCGCCATTATTTACATCTATCACAGGAAACGCTGGGAGCCGATGTCAGCATTGATATCAGCCAGGGCACCTGCACTATGAAATACAGCCCCAAGGTTCAGGAGCATATGATGTCGCGCAATCCGAATATAACTGAAATACACCCGCTTCAGCCGGTGTCTACCTTACAAGGTATATTGGAGGTCTACTACAAAGTAGAGGGATTCCCGAGAGAAATTTCGGGACTGGATCACTTTTCTTTCCAGGCCGGAGGAGGCGCTCAGGGAGTTCTGGC
>CAZRMB010000283.1:0-3462 GCA_964600925.1 uncultured Syntrophomonas sp. | reverse complement strand
CTGTATTCGGGCGGGTCGATAAAGGCATGGACGTGATCCTGAAAATATCCGATACACCGGTGGAGCCCAATCAGGTCGGGGAAATCAGTCAGCCAATGGAGGATGTATTTATCAAAAGTATAACCATCGTTGTTGGAAGTTAGAGAGAAATCGGCGGGCGGAGCCAGAGACGTAATCATAATCTTATTGCCGGCCATGGTGCGGGCAAAGATTTGATAAATCAAGGCTGCCTTTTTACATGGTAATCAGCTTGAATATTTCCTGTTCAATAAGCTGTAGATCAGGGTCATCGAGATCGTCGCGCTGCTCATGCGGGACGGGATTGATGACTTTTCCTTTGACCTGGGCGGGGCGGTCGGTCAAAACGTAGACTACATGACCGATCAGCACAGCCTCCTGAATATCATGGGTGACGAAGAAAACACTGCGGCGGTCTTGCGTCCAGAGCTTGACAAAGGATTTGATCAGGGTCATTTTCAACTGGGTGTCCAGTCCCTTGAAGGGTTCATCCATCAGCAGGATCTCGGACGGATAAGCAAAAGCCCGGGCGATCGAAACCCGTTGTTTCATGCCGCCGCTGAGTTTGGCGGGATAATAGGAAGCAAATTCGTTCAGTTCCACCATATCCAGATAACGGCTGATGACCTGCTCGCGTTCCGCTCGGCTCAGCTTGTCCTTGAGGACAAAATCGATATTTTCCCGGACGGTCTTCCAGGGCAGCAGCCGGGGTTCCTGAAACAGATAACTGATATGGCGGCCTGCAAAACCGGAAATCTCGCCTCCGTCTGCTTTCACCACCCCGGAGATAATGTTTAAAAGCGTGGTTTTGCCTGCCCCGGAGGGACCCAGGATACATATGATACGGTTCTCTTCTTCCTGCATGGTCAGGTTCTTTAAGACTTCCAGACCGGCAAAACTTTTATTTATCCCGTTTAACATAAAAGTCATGTTATTTTCTCCATTTGGTCAGGTTGTTTTCCAGCGCATTAAGGATATACTCAAAAACAAAACTGATAGTGATGACGACTACCGTCCAGGCAAACACCTGGGCGGTAGCAAAATTTATTTTGGCGATCATCAGGTCGGTGCCAATGGCCCGGCTGGGCTGGCTTAGAATTTCGGCGGCGATGATGACCTTCCAGGCAATGCCCATGGCAGTTGCCGCCCCGGCCAGAAGATAGGGGAGAATGGAAGGCAGATATAATTCGTTGATGATGCGTAGCGGCATGACCTTATACATGCGGGCCATCTCCAGCAGTTCCTGATTAATATTTCTGATACCGGCCACCACATTCCCATAAATGATGGGAAAAAGCATGAGGATGGTGACGACCACCGGTACCAGATTGGATTCAAACCAGATAATGGCCAGAATAATGATGGACATGACCGGGGTGCTTCTCATCACCGTGACCCAGGGACGCAAAAGCCAGCTGACCAGACGGCTGAAACCGGCTGCCATGCCCAGCACGATCCCCAGCACCAGAGATATAAGAAACCCCAGCAGCCCGCGGCCGATGGTTGTTAACACCGCCGGCCAGAAATCAGCCGATCCTACGATCATCAGCAAATTCTGCCCGGTTTTAGCCGGGGTGGGCAAAATATATTCCTTGCCGATCAAAAGCGCCAGTACATACCAGGTCAGCAACATGGCCAGGATGGAAAGAGCTGTGATCAAACTATTTTTGATAGTAGAATTTGTCATCCGGGATCTTGCCTCCCACGGTTTCAGGTGAGAATTGCAGCAGGACTTGCAGATATTTGTTCACCGCCGCCTTGGATTCCTGGCTGCTCACATACTTAAGGTTGCAGCGGGGAATGGCAGCTGCGGCAACATCTGCCGGGATGCCTATGTCGGTATTTTTGACCAGGTCCGCAGCCAACTGGGGATTTTTATTTACCCAATCGATGGAAGTGGCATATTCATTCAGGAATTTCTCCGCTACCTGCGGGTGTTGGGCTGCAAATTCCTTGTTAACCACCAGACAGGTCTGGGCAAATGGTGTATCGCTGCCCTGGATTTTGGTCCATTCTTTTTGCAGATCCAGTACGATTTTTAACTGGGGGTTTTTACTCTGCACCACCGAGACCCATGGTTCGGGCAGGACCGCGAGAGAGGTTTTGCCGGCCATGAACAGTTGCGCCAGTTCCACCGGACTGGGGCTGTAATTCAAAGTTACCTCCTTGTCCGGGTCGATCCCGTTTTGTTTAAGCAGATACTTGAAGACAACATCTGAAGAGGCTCCTTTGGATACTGCGCCAATGGTCTGTCCTTTCAGATCAGCCCACGAATTTATGGCCTTTCCGTTGCTGACCACATACATGACGCCCCAGGTATTCATACAGGCCAACTGGTAGGGAACGCCTTTATTATACAGGGTGGCAGCCATATTGGCGGGAATGGTGGCCAGCTCAATTTCACCGGAGAGCAGTTTGGAGCTTAAAACGTCGGTGGACTGTTCAATGGAATAATTGACTTTGACCCCTTGGCCCAGGACCGGATTGTCATTGATCATTTTGATCATACTGATGCCTGACGGACCTCGCAATACGCCCACATCGACACTGATGTTTTCGACTTTGGACTTGGGGGCAGGCTGTTTTTCCGTTTGGTTCTGCCCACAGCCTGTCAGAGTGATAAGCAGAATAAAGGTTAAAAGCACGGCAATAAAATGTTTTTTCAAAGATAAGACCCCTTCCCTGATGATTTCAATGATGGATATATTTTATGACAGAAGACGGCAACAAACAAGCAGCAAAGCACAATGATTTATAAATCGTTAACATGGTTTGACGTTGCGGATATGGTATTGTTATGATAATACAAGAAGTAAATATATACAGTGAGGGAAATTAAATGGAAAACGACAGAAAAATAGCGGTTTTAATTGACGCTGACAATGTTTCGGAAAAATATATCAAGTTTATATTCGCTGAAATCTCCAACCACGGGACACCGACCTACAAGAGGATCTACGGGGATTGGACCAAGCCGCAGCTGGCTTCGTGGAAAACGGTGCTGCTGAACTACTCGATCACTCCGATCCAGCAGTACAGCTACACCACCGGGAAAAATTCCACCGATTCAGCCTTGATCATTGACGCCATGGATATTTTGTATTCCGGACATGTGGACGGGTTTTGCATCGTTTCCAGCGACAGTGATTTCACCAAGCTGGCCGCCCGGCTCAGGGAAGCAGGTATGTATGTGGTCGGGATGGGGGAGAAGAAAACGCCCATGCCGTTTATCTCCGCCTGCGAATTGTTTAAATATCTGGAAGTTCTGGCTCCGTTGCCGACAGATTCCGGTCAGACCGGCGGTATTGTTAAAACCGACAAGCCAGATACTCCCAAAGATAGTATGGCCAGTCTGGAAGAGTTGATCGAAGCCCTAAAAGTTATCGTGACCGAGAGTTCCGATGAAGACGGCTGGGCATTTTTAGGTGAGGTAGGGAAGAAACT
>CAZRMB010000282.1:1564-3476 GCA_964600925.1 uncultured Syntrophomonas sp. | reverse complement strand
CTTGTTTCACTGCTGATATTGTCCAGCGCGTCATCGGTCACCAGAAAAGCTTCGTCTGCTCCTGCTGCCAGCGCTTCCTTGATGGTGTCTTCCAATTCTTCGTTGCCGGCAGATACCACAAACAATTTTGCATCCGCAGCCTCTTTTAAAGTCACGCCGGCTTCCAGCGCGTTCTTATCGATGTTTCCCAAAGTAAGCGGTACATCATCGAATACCGGCTGACGATTGCGGATCCTTACCTGCTGAAGATCGGGGATTTGCTTCATAGCTACCACGATGTTCATATCTTTTCCCTCCTAGAAATTCAATTCATTTTTTAACCAAACCGGAATTGTACGCCACATCCGCTGTTGGGATAGTTCCATTCCAGCACTTCGATCCCGCAGGCAATCCTGCAAGTACCGCATTCCAGGCAGCCGTCGATGGTAAACTCGACTTCCCCCTGGGCGTTTTCGCTGTAAAGTCCCGCCGGGCATACCAATATTGCTTTTTTTAGGCGGGGGTCCTTTTCCATGCCGGGTCTGATTTTAATATGCGGTTCTTTATCGTGTTTGAATACATCCAGACCAAGTTTGGCCTTTAAACCCATTTGCTCGCTCATATTTTTCTAACCCCCCCGAAGTCCTTAAGGAACGCAAACATTTCGCTGAACTTGATATATTTCATGATGGTCGGATAAATCCTGGCCTTGGGACCATTGGGCATTTCATAAAGGTCACGCATTACATCACCGGCCAACTGCGGATAACGGTTAAAGAAACGGGGGTTGTCCAAAGCATGAGGGGCATCTTTAAAGTTTTTAAAATCCTTCATAACAAAGCTGTCATTAAGGAGCTTTTCATATACAGCCAGACTGGCTGCGCTGTAATTGCCAGCCTCCTTGGCTTTAATGGCCGCCTGGGCTGCATAATAACCAGTCGCCATGGCGTATTCCATGCCGCGCACGGTAACACCGATATTCATGGAAAATCCGGCTGCATCTCCGGCAATCAGAATGCCTTCGCCATACAGCTTGCTAAAACTGTTATACCCGCCTTCAGGAATCACATGGGCGGAATATTCGCTGGTCTGGCCGCCTTTGATCAAGCGCGCCACTTCAGGTCTTTGCTTGAAAGCATCCAGCAGATCGGGTGCCTGTACGAACGGTTCCTCGGTCAAATCCTTGATCCCGACTACGATTCCCAAACTGATACTTTCCTTATTGGTATAAAGGAAACCGCCCCCGAATTTACCGCGGGTGACTTCACCCATGTAAAGCCGGGCTGCTCCTTCGTCCCCTTCCAGATTGAAACGATCTTCAATGACGGTTCGATCGAGCTCAATGATTTCCTTGAACCCCACCGCGTGATCTTTGGCCACACCCGGTTTGCGCAAACCGGCTTTTTCAGCCAGCAGAGACAATACGCCGTCACAGGCAATCACCATGTTGGAGGTCAGTTCTTCGCCGCCGGCTCTGACCCCTTCGACTTTGCCGTTCTCAATGATCAGATCATCGACCCGGCTCTTGGTGACGATGGATACTCCTTTTTTCTCCGTCATCTTGGCAAAATTTTTATCAAACTTGCCCCGCAGAATACTGTAGCTTTGATAAGGTTCCTGAGCCAGCTCACTGCCGTCGTAGCGCACGGTTATACTGCGTTCCTTGTCCATGATGCTGACTTCTTCGTGGGCAATATATCTCTCCAGGGGAGCCTTTTTCCATAAATCAGGAAACATATCCCGCACTGGATTCATGTACAGACGCCCACCGGTTACATTCTTCGCCCCGGAATAATCGCCCCGCTCCAGCAAAAGCACTTCCAATCCTGCGTCAGCCATGGTGTAGGCAGCTGACAAACCTGACAATCCGCCGCCAACAACGATTACATCAAAATCCTTTTCCATCCCGGGCACACCTTTCTACTGGACTTGT
>CAZRMB010000282.1:0-1464 GCA_964600925.1 uncultured Syntrophomonas sp. | reverse complement strand
CCGCGGTGGGTTTTTTCCTTGGCATATTTGAGTCCTTCTTCATAGGCAGCCAGGATCCCCCCCAGTGAACTGGAGCTGACGCCGATCTTGCCGAAGGAAATACCCAATTGCAGGATCGGATAACCTTGACCGGGCTGACCCAGAAGGTTTGACGCAGGAACACGAACGTCTTTCATATAAACGTCCAGCAATAAACCACCGTGCAGGCCCATCTTTTTCCAGGGTTCGGAAATGGAATAGCCTTCGCACCATTTATCAACGATAAAGGCGGTGATTTCATTGGTTTCGGTTTCTCTGGCGAAAATCACGATCGGGCCAGGGTAGTTGGCGTTGGAGATAAAACGTTTGGTTCCGTTCAGAATGTAACTGTCTCCGTCTTTGGTGGCAGTGGTGGTAATCTGTTTGGGATCAGAGCCGGTACCGGGTTCGGTAAATGCAAAGGAAGCAATGTTTTCACCGTTGCAGCACTTGGGCAAATATTTCAGTTTCTGTTCTTCCGTACCAAAGGTATTGATCGAACTTGTCGCCAACGTATGTGCCGATAGAACCATGGTCACACCGGATGAACAGCGTGCGATCTGCTCCATGGCCAGAACATAGCTGACATAGCCGGCATCGGCTCCGCCGTATTTTTCATCAAAGGGAATGCCCATGAGTTCCAGTTCGGCCAAGCCTTTAATGATCTCATCGGGGACCATGTTGTCATGATCGATCTGCTCGGCGATGGGAAGAATATTCTTCTCCGCAAATTCCCGGGCCATTTTTTGGATGAGTGCTTCTTCCTTGGTTAAACTAAAATCCATTATATATCGCTCCTTCCGCTAACTTATGTTAGACAAATTTGTGTTTCGAATATTTTGTATCAGTATTAATCAGATTAATTATATCACAACCTTTTTGTGTAGTAATTTATTTTCATAAAAACGCACACATTTCTTTATCTCATTATTGTTAGATTTGCCATTGAAGTCAAATTCCCTGCTAAAGTAAAAATCAAATTTTCGTCTTTTCCGGATTGTTGACAAATAGGAAAAAACAAAAAACGGCCCCTGGCAGATGCCGGAAACCGTCATTTTTTATCCCCGATTTGGTATTGTATAATTTTGGACCTACTGATATGTACCGATACGTTGATCAACATATTTTAAAGTCACCTGATGAATAAGCGTTTCCATGGTTTGTTGATCCAGGATCCCC
Organism: uncultured Syntrophomonas sp.; assembly: GCA_964600925.1. Lineage (GTDB taxonomy): Bacteria > Bacillota > Syntrophomonadia > Syntrophomonadales > Syntrophomonadaceae > Syntrophomonas_B. The sequence continues at coordinate 267 of CAZRMB010000282.1, read as the reverse complement.
GAAGTGTTGATATTATTGTTTTTTTGAAAATGTACGATTCGCTGACTATATTTTTCATCCGCAGGCACTCCTACAATGCTCAACATCTTCTCCACTTCACTTACCTCTGTTTCGCTCATGTCAATGTGATTTCCAATACTGTTTATTACTGTAGGCGGCAGTTCGGAGCTTGCCTCATCTGTTAGAGAAGCAGCAGCAGGAACAGGTAGCATAGCAGAATCCGGCTCTTTCTTCTTTTCAGTCTGATCTGTGACAGGTTGGGATGAC
>CAZRMB010000281.1:0-3477 GCA_964600925.1 uncultured Syntrophomonas sp. | reverse complement strand
GGAATAAAACGGATGCCGGCAGCCGGAAACAAATCCAGCAAATCCATAAACGCTGATCCGACTATTCCTGATACATGAGTTACACCTTCGGCAACCAGTGTTTCACAAATAGCTTCACTGGCTGTCATTTTTAACTTTTGCATATTATTTTCCTCCTTAAAATACACGGCTACAAACGTTGCAGATAATTAAGCCATAAAGCCAATATTTACGTCGGTTTTTACATTGACTACCGCCGGTTTGTTGGAAGCGATGGCGCGATCAATGGCTGCACCAATTTCAGCAGCTTCGGTTACATATTCGCCGTGTGCACCCAATGCTTCTACGACCTGATCATAACGGACATCCTCTCTCAGGAATAAACCTACCGGATCTTTTTCCACGTCGGTACCTGCGGCCAAGGAACGTTTGGCTTCGGAACGTTTGATCATTCCCCAACATCCGTCATTCAGGATAACGGTGGTGAAGTTGATGCCATAACGCATGGCTGTGTCATATTCCATCGCACCATAACCAAATGCCCCATCACCGGTCAGCAGGATAACTTTCTTTTCGGGATGAGCAAGTTTGGCAGCCATGGCGTAAGGTACACCTACACCCAGAGGCCCAAAACTACCATTGGCAATGGTTAGGTACTGACCAGGCCCGGGAGCCGGGATAAGCAGATTGCCCCAGGAAGCAGTGTCGCCGCCATCGATTACGACGATCGTGTTTTCATCAACTCTTTGCATAATTTCAAATACAAGGCGTACCGGATGGATCGGGTTTTGATCTGAAGTCAGCATCGGAAGAACCATCTGGGCCAGGTTGTTTTTGGCTTCATTAATACCGTTAACCCATGCTTCACGGTCCTTTTTAGCAATTGCATCAGTCAGTTGTTTGAGAACTTCTTTGCAATCGCCCACAATGCCGACTTCTACATCCAACTGATCAGCAAGAACAGCAGCATTGATGTCAATGCGGATGATTTTGGCTGTCTTGGGGAATACGTCGCGGGTCATGGTATAGCCGGTACGGGTTCCGACGATAACAATAACATCGGCCTTCTGTGCGACTCCGGCAAATATTGGATGTTTGGAAGCGCCAATACCGATAGCCTGCGGATGGCTGTCCGGAACGATTCCGCGGCCTGCATTACGGGTGAATATGGGTGCACCAGATTTTTCAACAAAAGCGGTTAGTTCTTCCGCAGCACCTGACCAGAATGCGCCGCTGCCGGCAACAATGATCGGTCTTTCAGCAGCATCTAATAAAGCGGCAGCCTTGGCAATATCTGCTGGATTGCCAGCAGGTTTGCCAGATACGCGGTAGGTATTCTGGAATTCAACAGCATCTTCTTCGTAGTCGGATTCCATGATATTGCGCGGAATCTCCATGTAAACCGGACCAGGCCGGTCAGAAGTTGCTTCAGAAATTGCTCTGCCAATATACTCAGGAATTCTATGTCCTTCCAGAACAGAACGGGAATGCTTGGTCATGGATTTAACGATATCGATCTGGTTAAAGTCCTGTAGTTCGTTTCTGTCATATTCAGCCACTCTGGCTTTTCCGCCCATACACAGCAGTGGTACGCAGTTGGCACTGGCATTGGCTACACCGGTAATCAGATTGGTAAATCCAGGGCCGGCAGTTCCAGTGCAAACGCCTATATTACCTGTGGTAAGTGCCCATCCTTCTGCCATAAAAGCAGCTGTCATTTCATGGCGCACACCAATGAATTTAATGCCATTCTCGTCGCAGGATTCCATCATCGGATAAATATGTCCGCCAGGAATACCGAAAATATACTTGACTCCTTCTTTTTCGAATACGCGTTCGATCAATTGTCCACCATTTAATTTAGTCATATTTTCTACCTCCTCAAATTCTGTTTTCATTAAAAACTTTGTCTGGTTTTAACAATTTTGATGATTTTCTGATTACGGATATTTTGCCATTCATCACGGGATTTGCCGGCATAATCTTTCAAACCTTGTCCGCTTTTAATGCCCAACTTGCCTTGTTTGACCATTTCTTCAGCAAAGGGCATGCCAGTGGTCGAGTTGCACAGGAACTGATAGAGATAATTCCCGGCGGCAACCCCGATATCCCAGCCAATGTAATCCTGTAGTTCCAGCGGTCCTTCAAACGGAGCTTTCAATCCAAAGTTGGAGGTCAGGGCAGCATCAACATCTTCCGGGCTGACCCAGCCCTCAGATACCATGTAACCTGCCTCTCTGGCCAATGCACAGTTCAAACGGTTTACGATGAATCCGGGCACGCATTTTTTCAGAACAACTGGTACCTTACCCATGCCAATCAAAATTTCTTTAAGGGTTTCCACTGTTTTCTCTGCTGTTTGGGGACCCATAACAATTTCCACCAGCGGGATGATATGGGGAGGATTACACCAATGACCTATAACCAATCTCTCAGGATTTGAAACGGTTATGAATTCATAAATGTTCAGTACTGATGTTGTGCTGGTCAGAATCGTTGACGATGCACACCACTGATCCAACTGTTTGAAAAGATCCATTTTGAGCTGCGGATGTTCGGGAATTGCTTCTACAACCAGATCAGCTTTTTTGGCTGCAGTTTCTAAATCAATGGTGTATTCCAGGTATTTGTCAACGTTGGCAATCTGCTCATCGGTTAAGAACTCTTCATCCTTCATAACTTTCAAATTGCCGGCTATAAGCTGGCTGGCAACATCAAGTTGCTCCTGTTTCTGATCCACCAGGCTGGTCGGATAACCATAGCTGGCAAAGACCTGGGCAATAGAATGTCCCATGGTTCCAGCTCCAATAACCAATACGTTCATTTTTTGATTCATGTTTTCACTCCTTTTGATTTTGTTACTCGTTAACTTGATTACGATAATTTTGAGTTTTATGCACTATGTTTTGCTTCCGGAGTATACTCCGGACATTCATAGCCTAATGTTTCGGGTAAGAATAAAGCTATAATAGCAATACATACAAAGGGAGCCAGGGCCAGCACTGAAACTGCATTGCCGGTTCCATGCAGAGGAACCTGCATTATTCCTACCAGAGCAGGCGCGGCGATCGTACCGATACGGCCGATTATATTGTTGCCCCAGGCGGTAGCATTGGCACGAATGGAAGTCGGAAACAACTCATTGGTGAAGGTCGCACAAAGGACCGTAAATGTTCCCAGGAAAAACACACCCATAACCTGGGCGATCAGTACCTGATAAAATGTTGTTGTCTGGAACGTGGCAATTACAGCCAAACTACCCATGGCAAAAAAGATAAAGGCGGTTTTTCTGCGTCCCAGATTATCCAGCAGTTTGCCGACCGCAACATAGCCCAGAAGTCCAAGCGTATAGGCAATCGCATTTACCATTCCCACCTGGCCTTCTTTCCATCCCAATTCTTCCACTACGTGATACGTGAAGAAATTTATTGAGGATGAATAACATAGATACATGAAGAACCACAGTGCCATTATGGCGAAAATATACTTTCTGAATTG
>CAZRMB010000280.1:0-3478 GCA_964600925.1 uncultured Syntrophomonas sp. | reverse complement strand
GCGTACTGAATTTTTGCATATAATTCTGCAGCAAAAAGGCCAGGGAAGTTGCAAACACCGACGTAACTATAATCGCCAGAATAGTGTCTGTACCCATATGTTGTGGCATGGTTTCTGTGGAGAGACCTATGACCAGGCAAAGGATGCCTACGAAAAGAATCTGTACTCCGGTTATCGCCACGGCATTGTGACGATAAGAATATTTGGAAACAAACACGATGTGCAAGGCAAATCCAAAAGCGCATACCAGTACCAGCAGGTCACCGTAACCCAGCTCGAAATTTCCCGCCGGTACTGACAAAAGAAACAGACCAACCGCTGCCATCAAAACGGTCAGGGCGGTTTGCCAGTCAGGCCATAAGCGGTTTTTGATGTAAAACATGATGGGCACCAGTACCACCGAAACCCCGGTTATAAAACCGGCATTGGAGGAAGAAGTGTATTGCAGTCCCACGGTTTGAAAAACGTAGCCGATGAAAAGAAAAAATCCCAGCAGGCATCCTGCCATTATGGTTGATACTTCAACTTTAATGATATTTTTAAAAGAAAAAACAGCCAGCACCAAAAAGGCCAATACAAATCTTATTCCCAAAAACAGAAACGGGCCGATATCCGCCAGGGCATTTTTGACCAACACGAAGGTGACACCCCAGATAAGGGCTACCAGCATCATCAGGAACTCGGCTTCCGTTCGTTTGACATTACGGCTTTGAATAACAATTCACCCCAATAAACCAGTAAATAACTGCAAAAAAAATAATCATCAATAGCTTTGCCAACTACCCGAATATCATAACACAATTAACCCAGCCAATAACACCACAGGTTTACGATTTATTATTATAATGTGTTTCAATATTTCATTACACTTCCTAATAAATAACTAATTTATCAACGCTTAAATTCGTAAAAAAGCAGAACTTCCCGGGACTTGATGATGGATTTCATTGGTATTATCGATTATGACAGGGTTGGAAAACTGCTTGTCGTAATATTTGACTAGCTGTATAATTATTAAGAAAATGGTATAGAAAAGAAAGGAAGTGTACATAGTTGAAAAAATTTACCGCTATTCTTGTTACCGCCCTTTTATTGGTGGGCATAGTGGCCCTGAGCGGCTGCAGTAAAAAAGAGGCTGCACAGCAGGCAGCTCCGGAAAAGGTTCTTAAAGTTGTAACTGAAGCAGGTTTTGCTCCCTTTGAATTTAAAGAGGGTAATGATGAGTTCGTTGGCTTTGATATGGACATCATCAGAGCGATCGGGGAAGACCAGGGTTACAAGGTTGAGATTTCCCACATGGGTTTTGAATCACTGATCCCGGCGCTGCAAGCTGATAAAGCCGATTGTGCGATCGCCGGCATGTCGATTACCCCTGAAAGACAGAAATCAGTTGATTTCGCCGAATCATATTTTGACGCCGGACTTATCATAGCTGTAGCCAAGGATACTGAAGGAATCGCTACCCTTGAAGATCTTCAGGGCAAGAAAATTGCAGGTCAGGTAGGAACCATTGGAGCGGACGCCTGCAACAGTGTGAAAGAAAAAGATCCGAAAACTGAAATCAGAACTTTTGACAACATTGGGGAAGCCTTCATGGAACTGGAAAAGGGCGGCGTTGATGCAGTTATCAATGATCAGGCGGTAACCGCGTATTATATCCAAACGACTGGAAAAGATAAAACCAAAATGGTCGGTGACCTCTTCTCCGCTGACGACCATTACGGCATCGCTGTTAAAAAAGGCAATGCTGAAATACTGAAAGTCATCAACGACGGCTTGGCTTCAATGAGAGCCAATGGCAAATATGATGAGATCTACCAGAAATGGTTTGGTAAATAAGTTAATGAGCGCAGCTCAATAACTGGCTGACAGAAGTGAAGACCAAAGCGTGAAAAAAGTCCGCGCATGAGGCGTGCTTAAGTACGTTGACTGAGCGGACTTTTTAATCAAAAGCAAAGATTTCTTTTTTTGGTCCGGCCTGGTGTGAGATAAAACCGATGCTTTTATATTCAAGTCTCTGACGCAGGAGGTTTATATGACTCAAGTTATTCCTTTTACTTTTGGCCTCAATATAATACAAAGCCTGATGGAGATCCACGGCTTCGAGGTCGTTTCCAATAACATCCCTTCTTTTTTGATAGGTGCCTTGATAACTCTCGAGCTAACAGCTCTGGCCGTAGCATTTGGTATGGTGTTGGGACTGGTATTCGGCTTGCTTAAAATGGCACCGCAGTTCAGGATCACCTATTGGTTCGCTACGCTTTATATCGATTTCTTTCGGGGGACACCGCTTTTTGTGCAGATATTACTGCTTTATTTCGGAGTATTGCCGGTCTTTGGTGAGATTGGTGCGTTCACATCTGCAGTTATTGCCTGCAGCTTAAACAGCGGTGCCTATATTGCCGAAATCGTGCGGGCTGGCATCCAGGCCATTGACAAAGGTCAGATGGAAGCGGGACGTTCTCTGGGGATGAATTATCGTCAGGCCATGTGGTACATCATATTGCCGCAGGCTTATAAAGTTGTAATACCACCACTGATCAACGAATTCATTGCGATGTTAAAGGATACTTCACTGGTATCTATCATATCCGTTTCCGAACTGACCCTGCGCGGCAAACTGATCTATGCGAGCAGTTACGAACCAGCCTGGGTCTGGGGTACGGTTGCCATTATCTACTTTATCATGACCAAACTCCTGGCCATGTTCGGTGATTACATGGAAAGGAGGCTGGCGACCGAATGATACAGATCAAAAACGTTTACAAAAGCTTTGGACATCTGGAAGTACTAAAAGGAATCAATTGTTATATTGCTCCCCGGGAAGTTGTCTGCGTCATCGGACCCAGTGGCTCCGGAAAGAGCACCTTGCTGCGTTGCATCAACCAACTGGAAACAGTCCAGTCCGGTGACATACTCATCGATGGGCAGGACATCACTCATCCCAGCATTGACATTAATCTGATTCGTCAACAGGTGGGTATGGTATTTCAGTTATTCAATCTTTTTCCGCATAAGACGACTCTGGAAAATATTACCCTGGCGCCGACCAAGATATTGAAAATCAGCCCGGACGAAGCCCATGAGAGGGCAATGATCCTGTTACGCAAGGTTGGATTGGTGGACAAGGCCAACGTCTATCCCAACCAGTTGTCCGGCGGACAGAAACAAAGGGTCGCCATTGCCAGGGCACTGGCCATGCAGCCAAAGGTGATGCTTTTTGACGAGCCTACCTCTGCCCTTGATCCGGAAATGGTGGGCGAAGTACTGGAAGTAATGAAGGATCTGGCCCATGAAGGTATGACCATGGTAGTAGTTACCCATGAAATGGGTTTTGCCCGTGAAGTGGGGCACCGGGTATTGTTTATGGACGAGGGTGTCATTGTGGAAGAGGGAACTCCGGCACAGATATTTGACAATCCTACCAATCCACGTACCCAGTCATTTTTAAGCAAGGTGCTGTAAGTTGAAATCATCT
>CAZRMB010000279.1:0-3484 GCA_964600925.1 uncultured Syntrophomonas sp. | reverse complement strand
CTGGCACCTACAGCCAACATGGGCAAGGTCATGGAATCGTCACCTGAAAGTATGGTCAGTCGGTCTCCCAATGCAACCTTTAGCTGGGAAACCTGATCCATATTGCGGCTGGCTTCTTTAATTGCCACAATATTGTCTATCTCGGTCAATCTGGCAATCGTATCGGGAAGTAGCTCAACCCCAGTGCGTCCTGGTATATTGTACAGCATGATCGGTATGGAAACACTTTTGGCAATGGCTTTAAAATGCTGATATAACCCTTCCTGGGTCGGTTTGCTGTAATAGGGGTTGACGAGTAACAATCCGTCAACACCAGATTTTTCAGCTGCCTGACTTAATTCAATCGATTCTCTGGTATTATTGGAACCGGTCCCGGCCAGGATTTCAACTTCAGGACCAACCGCCCTTTTAACTGTCGCAAACAATTGAATTTTTTCTTCACGACTTAATACTGGTGATTCGCCGGTCGTTCCGCTTACCACCAGACCATCGCTGCCATTGGCTATCAGATAGCGCGCCAAGGCAGCCGCATTTTCATAGTCAACTTCCAGTTTCTCATTAAAAGGTGTGACCATTGCGGTTATCAGTTTAAATTCCGACATTCGTTCACCGCCCTGTAATTATTTACACCCTAATTCAAACTTGTCATGCAAAGCCTGGACTGCCTTTTCCATATGTTCACGTTTGACCAGACACCAGATGTTGGTATATGAATCGCCGGATTGCAGAATCGTGATATCATTTTCTGTCAAGGCTTCAACGACCTTGGACATAACTCCGGGGATACCTGTCATGGCAGCACCGACAATGGCAACCTTGGCACAATCAAACTCAATACCAGGTACAATATCCAAATTCTCCAGTACTTCCTGCGCTTTCTCCGCCTGATCGATATTCACTGTAAAGCGTATACTTTCCGGATGAACAGTTATAAAATCAACGCTTATATCAGCCAAGGCAAGTGATTTGAAAACTTTTAATTCTATCCCCCGCGCATTGGGCAGATTGCCGGTATTGATCATGATCTGGGCAATATTGGACGTATAAGTGATCCCGGTTATCATTCGATCAGCGATAATACGCATGCGATTGTCCGAACCTGGCATTTGATTGGCTACCATGGTTCCCAGTGAATCGGTAAATGTGCATCTTACTCTCAAAGGTATGCTTTTCTGCATGGCAATCTCAATCGCGCGGGGATGAACAACTTTTGCTCCTTCACGGGCCAACTGGCAAATTTCATTATACGTGATGGCGTCGAGCAGTCTGGCATCTTTTACTATACGCGGATCGGCAGTCATCACGCCTTCAACATCGGTAAATATGTCTATATATTCAGCATTCAGTGCAACCCCCAGCGCACTGGCAGTCGTATCGCTGCCGCCCCTTCCCAAAGTAGTAAGCTCTCCGTTCTCCGCTGCTCCCTGGAAACCGGCAACCACTACTACTTTGCCTGCTTCAAGATTTTCCAGGATCCTTTGCGGATCGACATAGAGAATGTGGGCATCGCCGAAATTACCATCCGTTACTAAACCAGCCTGTTCTCCGCTTAAGAATACTGCAGGTATGTCTCTGGCACAAAATTGATTGGTTAAAAGTACTCCTGATATAGTTTCACCACAAGACATCAGAATATCCATTTCACGCGGGGGTGGACACGGATTGGCCATCTTCATTAAATGAATAAAAGTATCGGTTGCATAGGCATCATTCTTTCTGCCCATGGCTGAGACCACTACTACCATACCAATGCCTTCCTCACGGGTGGAGGCTACTATATCACAAACCCGGGATCTTAATTCCGGTGTCGCCAGGGACGTTCCTCCGAACTTCTGAACAATTATTCTCAAGCCCTACACCATCCTAAAATTGGTTTTTTTCCAGTAATATCTCGGCAATTTGAATGGCGTTGGTGGCAGCACCTTTTCTGATTTGATCTGCTGCCACCCATAAAGCCAGCCCATTGTCGACGCTTATATCTTTTCTGATTCTGCCCACATATACCTCATCGGTATTCGAGCTGTATAACGGCATCGGATAGATCTTGTTTTCCGGATCATCCTGAACAATTATACCCGGAGCGGAAGCGAGTATGGTTCTTGCTTCGTCAGGCGTCATTGGTTTCTCCGTTTCCAGATTGATGGCTTCCGAATGGCTTCTAAAAACCGGGACCCTAACCGTGGTTGCAGCGATTTTCAAATCAGGCGCATGCATTATTTTACGTGTTTCATAAACCATTTTCATTTCTTCCCGGGTATAACCTTGCTCAACAAAAGAATCTATATGCGGGATCAAGTTAAAAGCGATTGGATACTGAAATACTTCCGGGACAAACTCGCGGCCTTCCAGATAACTGCGGCTGGACTCTTCCAGTTCATGAAGACCAGCTATACCGGCACCGGAAACAGCTTGGTAAGTGGAAACTACAATCCTTTTCAGCCCGGCTGCCTTATATATTGGATTAACCGCCACTACCATAATAATCGTAGAACAATTCGGGTTGGCTATTATACCCTTATGCCAGTCAACATCATCAGGATTGACTTCCGGCACAACCAGCGGTACCGTTTCATCCATTCTGAACGCATAGCTGTTGTCGATGACCACACAGTTATTTTCAACGGCCATACCGGCCAGCGATTTGCTAATATCTGTACCGACGGCAAATAAAGCCAAATCGGATTTTTTAAATTGTTCCGGGCTGGCTGCCTGTACGGTAAACGTTTCTCCCTTGAACTTTATTTTCGTTCCGGCTTCACGCGGATCTGCCAGACAGATTAATTCCTTTACATTAAAATCTCTCTCTGCCAGAACCTTCAGCATTTCCTGCCCTACTGCTCCGGTAGCTCCCACTACTGCTAATCTGACACCTGCATTCAATGTAATGCCTCCCATTCTACTGCATTCAATGTTTATTTTTTATCTTGTATTCTACCACAATCATTTTAATAACTACAATTGATTACACCGGTCCCAGCATTATAGGTTGGATTTGCTTTCCCTGCAGGGCACATACAGTTGTATCAAGCAAAAGATCAAGCCTGGCAACAACTGAATTAGGCTTGTTGACCGGGTCATCCTGGCGAAATGGGACAAAATAAATCAGCTTCATGTTTAATAAAAGCCCTATGTTCTTTGCGTTGATACCTAGCGCATCATTGGTTGATACGGCTATTACTACGGGGCGTTGATTGCGCAGATGAGCCTTGATAGCCATGAGTGCGGGAGTATCAACAATCCCATTGACCAGTTTGGCAATCGTATTACCGGTGGCCGGGACTACAACTACCACGTCCAGCATCTTTTGTGGTCCGATCGGTTCTGCTCCAACGATGGTGTTTATTAAAGGCCGTTCCGTAATCTTTTTGAGGTCAGCCTTCAAGTCATCCACCCGATAAAAGCGATTATTGGTTTCATTTACTGAATAAGATAAAATCGGATAAATTTCTGCGCCTTCTGTTTTTAACAATTGGATCTGCGGCAG
>CAZRMB010000278.1:1557-3517 GCA_964600925.1 uncultured Syntrophomonas sp. | reverse complement strand
GCGGCATAGAAAGTCGGTTTTTCGATCTTGGTCAAAGTAGCCGCCCGTTTGCCATAATCAAGGTCTTCACCCAATTGGGCCAGTTCGTTGTAACGAGCCACTGTTTTCATGAATGTATCCTTGGGAACCTTGATCTTGTCAGCCAAGGCTTCCAGGGTATCAGCACTTCTAATAAAACCTTTTTCGATGTAGGCTTTAACATTATCAGGATTATGGAAGTTGGTACGCATATCCTTGCAAGCCACCAACTTGAAGGAAGGTGCTTCTGTTTCCCACTTGGCATCCCAGATCGCCCATCTGCCAAGTTCGGGCTGTTGCCGCTGAGCATTACAAAGGTAGGCGTAGGGAAGTTCTTCGTTGCAATAACGCTGACCGCGATTATTGACATTCAGCCAGGGTTGACGCATCAAGGCGTCGGCCAGAATGGGAGCACCCGGTACGGCAAAGTCAAAATACATTGGCGCATGCGGGAATTCATCGATGGCAGCACCGATCCACATACCCATCAATTGCCCGTCACCGGTATTTTGTTTTCCATCAACCATCTCATACATATTGGCATGCATGTATTTGGTGGAAGGAATATAATACTCACGCATTTCCTTGTTGGCGTTGTAGTCACCGGAACATACGATGATACCTTTTTTTCCCTCAAACTTGGTATAATTGCCTTTTTCTCCACCGATAACGGCGGTGACCCGACCCTTGTCCGCACGTACCAATTGGACGGCCGGTGTTTTATAAAAGAATTTTACACCTGCATCTTCACAGCCCTTTTTCAGCGTGTAACGCATCGATGCTGTCCATGGGTCGGTTCCCTTGGGTGCATCATTAACAGCTGCTTCGCTGGGATCCATTCTGAAGCTCAAGGTAGGAAAACCTTTAATGGTCGTTCCCGGGGTCACGGTTTCATCCAGCGGCACGGGTTTGGGCTTGCAGCCGTAACCTTCAGCTTTGCCCATGATCCAATCGCCAACGGCTCCGCTGTTGTCAGCCCACAGAGATACGACTCTCTGGTTGGTTTTGTAGGCACCGTAGCGCATGATTTCCTGGACTGCGTCCATTTTATCAATGGTGCTGTTGATCTGCTTCTGCATCTTGTTGCCAATACCGCCGTAATCATTGCCGCGGAAGTGGACTCTATCGGTTTTTTCCAAAAGAACAACCTTGGCGCCTTCTTCAGCCGCTGCCATGGCAGCACATAAACCTGACATACCGCCTCCAATTACGACTACATCAGCGGTTACGGTTTTCTTGATTTCACTGTCTGGAATCGGATTCGGTTTCTTCAGAAAACTGGGAGTTGCACTTTCAGTGCTGGCTTCTTTTGGGGCAGGCGCTTCCTCATCCTTGCCGCAGCCGATCAGTGCACCGGCCGAGCCAAGCATTACGGAACTTACCGCTGCCCCTTTGATAAATGACCTCCTGGATAATCCATTTTGTTTTTCCTCGCTACTCATCTTATCTCCCCCTTCTTCTTTCTGCAGTGCATTGTGACTGGAATGCCACACACCAACAACATACTGAAAACTTGGATTTTCAGTTTTAGCTTGAGTTTAATCTGATTGCGATGCTATCAATATTCATTCTAGTTATTTATATTGATTATTACATTGGGAGCATTTACGAACATTTCTCCAAATCACTGTAATAGATTCCAATAGCAAGCACATTTATTCATCGCTAGCGTATTTTTCTCCAAGAAAGGTTCAGAAAGACTGTAAAGTATCACAAAGACAAACCATACTTTTACCGCTACAATAAGATAAAACATTATGCTACAATTTTATCAAATAATTTAGATAATTCATACAATTTGTTGATAATTTAGAAAATCTGATACAAATATAATAGGAGTGAAGAATATGGCAAACAGCAATAATGAAAACAGAAGCTTTCGGGAAAAATATCTTAACAAAAAGGTAATCCTTATCGCCCTTGGTATAGCCGTTGTTGTGGG
>CAZRMB010000278.1:0-1457 GCA_964600925.1 uncultured Syntrophomonas sp. | reverse complement strand
GCGACCAATTTTGAAGATTCCAATCCCCATGACTCTCATAATGGCGAACAGGACTGCAATCTCTGTCACAACATGCACGGCAAATCCAAACCCATGTGTGTTGAATGTCATATTTGGGAATGGTATGATGATTTGGATGAAGGTTGGTCAACTGACTTTGAAGAAAAGGTATAATTGCTTAAACTACAGGAGATGACTGTATGCGCATATACAACTTCATTTCTTCCATGAACGCAGGTCTGATTCTGTTGGCTTTGATCGGTATAGTCTCAGCCATTGGTTCAAGTTTGTGGCCGGATATATTTTTCAAAACAGTTTATTTCCGTCTGTTGTTGTTGCTGTTTTTTGTAAACATGGCTTTGTGCACGTGCAATAGTATCAGCAGGTTTATCAAACAAAATAGAAGAATCATAAAAAACAAACGGCAGATGCTGAGAAGCATCTGCCTTGTTATGCTGCATTTGGGTATCGTGCTGATCATTATTGGAGCCGGTCTTAATTCCTGGCTCGGTCATTCCGTACAATTAAGTATTTTGCAGGGTGATACGGTGAACATAAATAAGGTAATTCCCGCCAAAACTCCCTTCGATGTAAAACTGCTTGATTTTAAGATAACCTTTAATGATGATGGATCACCGGCTCAGTATTATTCTGCATTACAGGTATCATCTCCCGGTCAGAAGGATTATCATCAGACCATTAGCGTCAATCACCCCTTAACCTATGCCGGAGTCAAATTTTATCAAAACAGTTTTGGTTATTTGCTTGATGCCCAGGCAGAAGACGGCAAGGCTGCAGCAAAAAGCTTGCAGGTGCAGGATGGCGACTTCATAAGCTTTGCTGCAACCAGCAAAACGGTTAAGATTTTCAAATATATCCCCCATTTTGATCCGGCGCTGGGAATGCAATCCAAATCACTTGAACCGACCAATCCCAGAGTCATTTATACCGTATACAACGGTAAAGTCTTTGCGGGAGTGGGCGCGGCCTCTTTTAATGAAAAGATAAAAATCGATGATGATGTTTTTATAACCTTTCAGCAGGTACGCCCCTATTCCATACTGACTGTCAAAACCGATCCCGGACTGCCGCTTACAACCACGGGCGGGATATTGCTGATGTTGGGTATCAGTATTGTATTGCTGATGCCCAGGAATAAACCGACTGTACTTCCGAATGGCTTTAATGAAAGGGAGGCGAGTGAAGAATGATTTCGATTGAACATCTTCTGATTTATTTAATTTTCCTTTTCTATGTTGCCGCGGCGGTTTTTTATTTTTGCGCCAACAAAACCGTTTCATGGGCAAAATTTGGTTATTGGCTGGCAACGGCAGGCGTATTGTGTAATCTGCTGGCGCTTTTATATCACATATCGTACAGTAAAAGACTGCCGCTCTCCAACGGTTATGAATTCGTTCTGAGTTTTGTATTTATAACCGCCTTGTTGTATCTGCTAT
>CAZRMB010000277.1:0-3521 GCA_964600925.1 uncultured Syntrophomonas sp. | reverse complement strand
TATATATAACAAAAACTGAGGCTGTCCTCCCCCGGACAGCCTCAGACCTTTAAAAAAGGTGAATAGCTGCTTTATATTAAGATAAGAGGGCTTTTTGCAAGCCTGATTTTGGTTGTAACCTTTATTTTGCTAACTGGTATTCCTTTATTTTGCGATACAGGGTGGCCCGGCTCATCTTAAGCAGCAAGGCAGCTTCGGATATATTGTTATTGCATTGCAGCAGGGTTTCGCCAATGAAGATTTTCTCGATTTCTTTCATCGTCAGATTGTTTACCGGAGCGGATTTTTTATTGCCCTTTAAAACCAAGGAATGCAGCGCAGCTTTTATATCGTCGGGCAAGTGATGCGTTTCGATTATGCTGCCGTTGCTGACATTGACCGCATACAGAATGGCATTTTCCAACTGCCTGACGTTGCCGGGCCAATCATAGTTTAAAAGAGCAATTAACAACCCGTCGCTTAATTCCGGCGTTTTGATCCGTTGTTTTTGCGCAATCCGGCTGACAAAATGCCGGGCCAGCAATACAATGTCCTCGCCTCGTTTGCGCAGGGGAGGAATACTGATTTGCAAAACCTTCAGGCGGTATAAGAGATCCTTGCGGAACAGATCTTTTTCCGCCAATTCATCCAAATCACGGTTGGTGGCGGTTACGAGACGAAAATCAACCGGCAGATACTGACTGGAACCGATGCGCATGACTCTTTTTTCATCCAGCACCCGCAGTAAAACCGGCTGCAGCTCCAGCGGCATGTCTCCGATCTCATCCAAAAACAGCGTTCCCTGGTCGGCCAACTCAATTTTTCCGGGACGACCCTGCTTTTCAGCTCCAGTAAAGGACCCGCCTGCATAGCCGAATAATTCACTTTCAATCAGTGTGCTGGGAATAGCGGCGCAGTTTACTGCCACAAATGGCCCGTGGGGTCTGCTTTCCTTATGGATTGCATGGGCAAACATCTCTTTACCGGTGCCGCTTTCCCCCTGGATCAGTATATTAGCATCCAGTCGAGAAAATCTGTGGGATAAATCGGAGCAATGCTTTATTTCATCGGATTTGCCCATAATTTGATTGAAATCATAGCGGGCTTGCAGGGATGAGGTTGGAGCAGGGATTTTTTTCGCAGGATCATTTTTTTTAAATGTCAGCATGCAGCCTAAATTCTGACCAACCGTATCGGGTATGAGTTGGGCTGACAGCAAATGAATGGACTGATCCCATCTCTCCAGACGAATTTCACCGTCAAAGACTGATTTTCCTCTGCTTAAAACCGATTCCACCGCAGATTGTTGCCCGAGGATGGTTTTGTAAGGCATGCCGATCATTTCGTGATCCAGCAGTTTTTCAAAAAAATTTCGTGCAATGGCATTGGCCTGGGTGATAATGCCGCTTCGGTTTATCATTAAAACCCCTGTGTCGGTTGAGTTCATCGCAACATCCAGCAGTTCTTTGTTAAAAAGCAGTTGGATATCTCTTTGGATCGCCCAGGCCATGGAAACAACCAATCCGAGCGAGTGAGCGCTTTGGTGCTGATAACTGGGGCTAACAATGGACAGGGTGCCGGTTAAATTTTGATTGCCGTCAAAAATGGGTGCAGCCGAACAAAAAATATTATCATATTTTTCGCAATAATGCTCCGGCCCGCAGATCTGCATGGGGATCTCATGGATCAAAGAAATAGCATGAGCGCAGGTGCCAACCGTAGTCTCGTTCCAGACAGAACCCGGTACCAGCTTGAAGCGCTTATTTTGATCTTCCAGTTTTTTATTTCCTTCCAGTACTCGCAGCATGCAGCCCTGCTCGTCACTGAGCAGGATGATGCATTCAGAATCGGCCAGCATGGAAGCCAACTGAAGAATGAAAGGTTCGGATGAATCCAACAATATGGTTTTTTCCAGACAGCGCTGCTGCAATGTTTTTTCATCCAGCGTCGGTGAATAATTGTATTCAAAGGCGCTGAGACCATAGTCAAAGGAGCGTATCCATGAATCAATAACTTCAGACCTAATCAGGCTGATTTGTTGCTTGTCGATACGCTTATTGATCACATCCAGCTTCAGCGTTTTTATTTTATTGATCAAATCAATATCATCAGGTTCAAAAGTATTGGTCAAAATACCACGATTGCGGATCATCGGACTTAATGCATGTTCAAGCTTCATAGCAAACCCTCCATGAACATTCAATTTGCCTAAGAAATCTTCGGAATCCTGAATACATATTGTGAGTATACACCCTCAACATTCTCATAATAACACAATATATAGATATTGTGTTTAAGAATAGTGTATCGTTTTGAGAACAAACCTGTTTGGCAGTTCATTTAAATGCCAGTAAACAGGGAGAGGACAGAACTGTCCATTATTGGCATGGGATTTGCTTTATAAATAAACAAGAAATGCAGGGAGGGTGATTTTCTGTGGTAACAGCCATCAAGAGCAGCGAAATGCTTATTGAAGGGGTTCTGGATAACGGCTTGATTTTTATCGGTGAATATCTGGAAAAAATTCTCCGCCATGAAATTATCATTACTGATCACCTCGGTAAAATTTATTTCCCGGAAAGCAACGCTCATATGCTTGATTGGGACAATATGTTTGTCAATATTTCTGAATGGATGGATAAAAGAGAATTCTATTACTGCGAAGAAAGCAGTTGTTTATATTATGGGGTAGAATCAAATCATCGGTATGCCTATGTTATTGTAAAAGATCTTAGCATTGATCTGGTTCCCCGGATGATTAACACACTCAGAGAATGCAGATTACCGGTGAAATGTTATTTCTCAAAACTAAACAAAAGTAAAGAATGGTTTGCTTCAGAGCTGACCGAATATCTTTTTGGTTCAGGAAAGGCTGACATCAAGGATATCCTTCATATGTATGATTCTGATGTGGACGTTAATCGTCTCTATTTTGCTTTATTGCTGCGTGCGGAAGAGACGCACTATAAAATAGATCCGGGCATCATTCACACTTATGTTTGCGAATATTTGCAGCAGGGAAAATTGAAAACCATATCAGCCTATCATCAGGATCAATGGGTTTTTATTATTCCAGCCAAAATAAAGGACGATTGTCGGATCAATGATATCGATAATGTTTTTGACATGAAAGCTTTAAAAAAAGTTATTGAAAGCAAGTTCAAAATTTCATCGTCGATCAGCGTTGGACAAGTGTATGCATTGATTGATTTAAGAAAAAGT
The DNA here is from genome assembly GCA_964600925.1 of uncultured Syntrophomonas sp. Taxonomy (GTDB): domain Bacteria; phylum Bacillota; class Syntrophomonadia; order Syntrophomonadales; family Syntrophomonadaceae; genus Syntrophomonas_B. The sequence goes on along the minus strand of CAZRMB010000277.1, from coordinate 320 downwards.
TTCAATGAAGCGCGTATCGCGATGAGCCTAAGTCAATTGACCGGACAGAAAAGTTTTATGCAGAAGTTCTCTGATTTAGGGATCTACCGGCCGATATTTTCGCAGGATATGAATCATATTTATAAATACTGCAGCAATACGCTGGGCAGATTGATTGAGCATGACTGCAAAAACGAAGGGGAATTACTGCCCACCTTGAGAAAACTGCTCGATACCGGCGGCAATAACAAAGCTACTGCCGATCAGTTATATATACATGTCAACACGCTGTACTACCGTATCAATAAAATAGAACAGATCCTGAACATTGATTTGGCAAA
>CAZRMB010000276.1:0-3523 GCA_964600925.1 uncultured Syntrophomonas sp. | reverse complement strand
GCTGCCTCATTGTCCGTAAGCCGTCCGTCAAGCCTCATTGCATGGGTGATTGTTTTGGCCATTATTTTGGGAAGTTTTCCCATATGTTCGGGTGTAAAGCTTAAGGCGATCGGTCCGCCCACATTGACGGAAGCCTTCACCTCCGGCCTGGTCAATGCCAAGCGGATCGCCCAGTACCCACCGAAACTGAATCCGAACACCCCCAGTCGTTCACCATCCAGATCAGGGCGTGTTTGTAAATATTCAATAACACGGTGATAGACCCGCTCCGACTCCGTCGCCAGAGACCACTGACTCTCGCCTGTGCCGGGCATATCTATGGCCAGCACAGCCAGACCTTGCTCAAGCATGGGTCGAATGCCTAATTCCAAATCGCTTTTAAACATGTCTACACCGCCGGTTACAAGCACCACAGGTGGCCGGGGCGTGTTCGGAACTCGTAAGTAGCCGATAATTTCCTTACCTTCATATGGTATGCGAACAATCTCCAAAGGTGGAGCCATATGCCCGGCCGCCTTGAGATAGCACTGAATATGCTTTTGATATGCTTTTTCTTTGGCCGGTGTATCCGCACAAGGGAACCGTGCAATATAATAAAAGAGCGCTGCCCGTTGATACTCTTTTACCATCAAATCCTTTTGCTTGGCCTGTTCAGCTCTGATTGCCGCTTGTTCATGTTGAGCTGCGGCGCCGCATAGTTCATAGACCCATGACCCGGGTCCATCGCCTTGCGGATCATGAATGCGCCGCAAGACCTGGTCCAATTCCGTCTCGTCCGTGCCCATAGCCACCCAGCCGCTGAAACGCGGTTCTACAAAAGGCCGCATGCCCGTCGCACGAAGGATCATAGACGGACATCCCATTGCCGGCAGGATCAATATAAACAACAACACTACATACCGATATTTAATTTTCATCAGTGAGCCTTTCTTGATATACGGAAATTCAGCGACGACAATACTATTAACAGCATGACATTAATATGATATGGTGATTACCGCAGAAGACACAGGATAACAATGTTAGCCGTGGTCATTTCATTGTTTAACCGGGCCAATGGATTGTGAAAAAACTGGGAGGAATCGAGTTAACGGAAAAAATCTCTAATCGTTGGAAAGCCGTTCACGTCAGGTTACAAATGGGATCTGCTTTTCGATAACTCGATGGCGTGCGACCGGTCCACCGCTTAAAGGCGTGGCAGAAATTCGGCACATCGCTGTAGCCCAGGCATTCGGCAATCCTTTGCAGACTGTGATCGGTTGATTGCAACAAATCAATGGCTTTGACCCGACGCGCCTGCTCGGCAATTTCCTTGAACGATGACCCTTCAGTCTGCAATCGACGCCTGAGGGTCCTGGAACTCATGTGAGGCCTGTGCGCCGCCTGTTCGAGGGTGAGAAAAACTTCATGATCACACATCAGATTGCGGTAAACCATATCCCGCGTCGTTTCCAGGGCATTAAGACTCTGCAGCAAACGTTTGCACTCGTTTTCGTAAATTTTTTTAGTTAGTGGATTCGCTTGCGGCATGGGCAGTGAAAGGTAGTCGCTATTAAAAATGACCACGGTCTGCTCAGCATTAAATCTAACAGGACAATTGAAAATCTCCTGATACACTCTGGCATAGTCCGGTTTGGCAAAAGCGAAGCCGATGTCATGCAAAGGCACCGGTTCGCCTAAAATTCCGGAACACAACTGGTGAAGAGCCTTTATGTGTGACTCATGTAAAAATTTTCGGCATCTACCCAGATCCATCAATTCTTTCAAGGTCAAGTATGCCTTATGGCCGTGGACCTTTAATTCAATCTGAAAATACGTATGCGACAGATCCATATAACGCATACCGATCTGGAAAGCCTCCATAACCGTGGTGCTATACATAGCTGCGATAGCCCATTTACCGAGCACAACGGCATCATAGTTCCGTCCGACAAACAAGCCAAACTGGGGATCATCGACACGATCAAGAACCTTGCGTAAAATTAAAAGTTCCTGGGCTGGTGTAATAAAGATTTCCGGGTCATCCAGATCCGAAGCATGTAATCCGGTACCCTGCAGGATCTCCTCCGGATCAACGCCCCTCCTGGCCGCGCACTTGAGCTTAATAACCAACCCGTTGGCGGATCGGAACATCGGCAGCTTTGATGTTGAAGTTAAATATTCCCGCATAATTATTGCATTATACTTATTAATAATAACTTCCTTTTAGTGTGCTTCAGTATAGGTAGCGGGTTCTTGCGTGTCAAGAAGATTTTTGGCGCAACATATAAGGCGCGCAAAATTTGGCCAGTCTGGAAAGACTTTCTGAAAATCGGCTTTATATATTTTCTGCATCAGTCCGGCCATTGTCATTTTTGCAGGTCGGACAGGTTCAGTACCTTGAACAGGGCTCTGGCCAGTTCTCTTGCCGACAGAGGCTTCGTGATCATCTCCTTGATTCCTGCTTGTCTGATTATTTTATCAGGCAATTCGATAATAGATCCTGAGCATATAATGATAGGGATATCGCTCCTAATTTCTATGATCTTCGTTGATAAGTCAATACCCGTCATACCAGGCATGGTCATATCCGTCAGAATGCAATCAAAAGAATGGGGTGATTTGCTGAAGATTTCCAATGCTTTGATAGGATCTTCGGATGATACAACATCATATCCCAGAGTTTCCAGAATACCTCGACCGGATGCAATTATCCCATGCTCGTCGTCTACGAACAGAATTGTTCCCTTTCCCTTTAGGAAATCGAGGGGCATTAATTCCGGGATGCTTGCAGAAACCTCTTCCGCCTGAGCCGGGAAGAGAATGCGAAACACGGTTCCTCGGTCAGGTTCACTGGATACCGAGATATGACCACCCATGTCCGTCACGATACCGTGCACGACTGAGAGTCCCAGCCCAGTACCTTCACCGCGCGGTTTTGTAGAGAAAAACGGATTGAATATCTTGTCCAAATCAGTTTTGGGTATTCCGCGCCCACTGTCCGTGACGCTTAATAACAGGTATCGTCCTTGCTTTGCCCCATTCAAATACAAAAACTCTTCAGGGGGTGTGTTGCCGGTCAACACAAGCTCCTTCAGGTTTACTCCCAGCACACCGCCTCTATCCTTCATGGCGTAAGCCGCATTAGTGCACAGATTCATTATCACCTGATGAATCTGTGTGGGGTCGGCATTGACTATCCAGTCCGATGCGCAAAGATCCTTCCTAATTTCAATGGTAGCAGGGATTGACGCCCTGATGAATTTAATACTTTCCTTGACCAAGGGCACGATGTTCAGGGGCACCCGCTTGATCTCGGTCTGCCTGCTGAAAGTCAGGATCTGTTTCACAAGGTCTCTAGCCCGCATTCCAGCATTTAACACCTCCTCCATTTCCTCACTTGCATCTTTTCCCCGCTTAATCTTCATCATTGCAAACTCGGCATATCCAAAAACAGTAGAGAGGATGTTGTTGAAGTCATGGGCAATGCCCCCTGCGAGTGTTCCTATGGACTCCATCTTCTGGGACTGGAAAAGCTTTGCTT
>CAZRMB010000275.1:0-3541 GCA_964600925.1 uncultured Syntrophomonas sp. | reverse complement strand
CTGCAAAAAGCTTTTCAACCAATCTACAAGATAATATATGGATAAAAATGGCTTATTGTTACGCTCCACAGAATAAGCCGGATAAAAAATCCGGCTTCAGAGCGTCAAAAAAGTCGAAGACCAGGCTTGGGGACATGGTGGATCTGGTTTTCATCCCGCTTTTTTCAAACGGTTCATCTTGGGAAATAAAATATAAACGACCCGCCTTATGATTAGGAAATCAAGCAGCGGGTCTATATAATCGCAGCAATATGCCGCTATTATTTTAAAACGAAGAACTTATTTCATGATTTTGCAGATATTATCAGCAAACTGCAGCGGGTCTTCTACTGGTAAGCCCTCGATCAGCAGAGCCTGATTGTATAACAAATCAGTATAGAGATTCAGCTTTTCTTTGTCATTTTCATACGCATCCAATAACGCGGCAAACACTTCGTGACCCGGGTTGATCTCCAGAACCTTGGCCGCTTTGATCTTCTCCTCGTTGGTCGGGATGGCGTTCAATACTTTTTCCATTTCGATGCTTATTTCGCCCTCATTGGTCAGACAAACCGGATGATTTTTCAGCCGTTTGGAAGCCCTGACGTCATGGATCTTGTCCGCCAGAATATCCTTCATGGCCGCGTAGAGATTCTTGTGTTGCTCATTTGATGAGTCTGCTTCACTTTCATTTTCAATACCTAGATCACCGCCGGAGACTGACTTAAACTCCTTGTCTTGATATTTCATCAAGATTTTAATGGCAAATTCATCGACATCATCGGTAAAATACAAGATTTCATAGCCTTTGTCAGCCAGCAGCTCCGTCTGGGGCAGTTTATCAAGCTTTTCTGCCGACTCCCCGGCCGCATAGTAGATATATTTCTGCTCTTCCGGCATGCTGGCCACGTATTCGTCCAGGGTAACCATCTTTTTCTCTTTGGAGGAATAGAACATCAGCAAATCCTGCAAGAAATCCTTGTCCGCGCCGAAATTATCATACACTCCATATTTCAGCTGTCGGCCGAAGGCAGCAAAGAACGTTTCATATTTTTCCCGATCGTCCTGCAAAATACGGCTGAGTTCATTTTTGATTTTGGTTTTTATATTCTTGGCGATCAGTTTCAACTGCCGGTCATGCTGCAAAACTTCGCGGGAGATATTTAATGTTAGGTCTTCAGAATCGACCATTCCCTTTATAAAGCTGAAGTAGTCCGGCAGCAGGTCAGCGCATTTGTTCATGATCAAAACGCCGTTGGAATAGAGCTCCAGACCCTTTTCATACTCCCGGGTGTAAAAATCAAAGGGCATTTTTTCCGGGATGAACAAGATGGCATTGTAGCTTACCGTGCCGTCCGTACTGATATGCAGATGGGAGATCGGCGTATCAAAGCCGTAATGCTTTTCAAAATAGAAATTCTCATAATCTTCCGGGGTCAATTCATTCTTGTTCTTTTTCCAGATCGGCACCATACTGTTGATGACCTGCTCTTCAGTATAGTCCTCATATTCATCTTCGCTGCCCTCTTTTAATCTGCTCCGCTTCACATCCATTTTGATCGGGTATCTGATGAAATCGGAGTATTTTTTTACGATGGAACGCAGACGGTATTCTTCCAGATATTCATCAAACTTTTCATCTTCGCCGCTATCTTTGATTTTAAGGATAATATCCGTACCAACCGAATCTTTTTGCCAGGGCTCGATGGTATACCCGTCAATGCCCTTGGATTCCCACTTGAAAGCTTCCTCGCTGCCGAAAGCCTTGCTGATCACTGTGATCGTGTCAGCAACCATAAAAGCAGAATAGAATCCTACCCCGAATTGGCCGATGATATCATAACCGTCGGTCATCTCAGTTTCCTTTTTGAAGTTCAATGACCCGCTGCGGGCAATGACCCCCAGATTGTCATCCAATTCCTCTTTGCTCATGCCGATGCCGGTATCTGAGATCTGCAAAGTCCGGTTGGCTTTGTCAACATATAGCTTTATGTAGTAACTTTCCTTGTCAAAACTCAGATTCTCGTCCATGAGGGTTTTGTAATAGATCTTGTCAATGGCGTCACTGGCATTGGAAATGAGTTCACGCAGGAATATCTCCTTATTGGTGTAAATGGAATTGATCATCAAATCAAGAATGCGCTTGGATTCTGTCTTAAACTGTTTCTTGGCCAAAACAATCGCTCCTCCCGGTAAAAGCTATTAATCATAGCTAGTATAATTTAATCATTTGTTAGCACTCTCATTTGTTGAGTGCTAACTTAATATTATCTTACTCAAAATATCGATCCTGTCAATATCTTTTCCCAAAAACGACCTGACCATAAGCCCGCTGGATGAAAGACAGTTCCGCTTGATCAAACAGAGCGAGCCAAAAAAGCATCAAGCCCGTCGCAATGCATAAAAAAGGATCCCCTGCTTTGCTTTCACAAGGGATCCCGCTGTCCTGGTTAAATCATTAATTCCAGAAGCGCAGGAAGAGATAAATGTTAGATATGAATATCGATAAAATCATTAAGGGGAAACCTAATTTTAAAAATTCGATAAATCTGATGGGCGTCCCGTTTCTTTCTGCCATACCGGCTACGATCACATTGGCCGAGGCACCAATAAGCGTTCCATTACCGCCCAGACAAGCTCCCAAAGCCAGTGACCACCATAACGATTCCATGGGCATCTGAGAGAGTTGACCAACTTCTTGCAGCAACGGAATCATGGTGGCCACAAAGGGAATATTATCAACAAAAGCAGACGCCACAGCTGACAGCCACAAAATCAAAGTCCCGGTCATAACCACACTGTCCCCCGTAATTTGCAGTGATTTCTGCGCAATCAGACTGATTACTCCATTGACCTGCAGTCCGCCAACCAATATGAAAAGTCCGGCAAAAAAGAAAATGGTCGGCCATTCAACAGAGAGAAGTACTTCCTCAGGTTCTTCCCGGGTGACCAGCATGAGTAATCCCGCTCCTAAAAGTGCAACGGTGGCAGACTCCAGGTGCAGGCTCTGATGAAGAAGGAATCCTAAAACAGTAAGCCCCAGAACAAACAGCGATTTCTTTAAAATCAGCCAGTCGCTTATGCTGTCAGCCTCCCTGAGTTCCATAAGCAATTTAACCTTCTCTTTGTCAGAGGTAAGATCCTTCTTAAAAACGACAACCAGAATAACCATCGTAATTAAAAGAATGATCATAGCAGGCGGGGCCATGTTTACAATAAAATCCATGAAGCCAAGCCCGGTTGCACTGCCTATCATAATGTTAGGCGGATCGCCTATCAGCGTTGCCGTACCGCCAATATTTGAAGCTATAATTTCTGTAAACAGAAAAGGAAGTGGCGATATCTCCAGACGGTCAGCCAAGGCATACGTAACCGGCACGATCAAGAGCACTGTGGTGACATTATCCAGTAAAGCTGAAGCTACTGCCGTAATCAGACCCAGCACCACCAGCAAGGCAACCGGTTCACCTTTGACCATTTTGGCAGATTTGATGGACAGGTATTCAAAGACACCGCTCTTTCTGGTAATGCCTACAATCACCATCATCCCGATCAAAAGTAA
>CAZRMB010000274.1:1798-3563 GCA_964600925.1 uncultured Syntrophomonas sp. | reverse complement strand
GCTACAGCCCATCTGGGCAAGGATCTGTTTTCGCTGGAAATGTGGGGAGGAGCGACGTATGACGTAGCGTACCGCTTCCTGAAAGAAAGTCCCTGGGATCGTCTCACCCAGTTGCGGGAGAAAATACCCAACATCATGTTTCAGATGTTATTGCGGGGAGCCAATGCAGTTGGCTATACCAACTACCCTGACAATGTGATACGCGAATTTATTAGAGAATCAGCTGATGCCGGCATTGATATATTCAGGATATTTGATTCTTTAAATTGGCTGAAGGGCATGGAAATAGCCATTGAAGAGACATTGAAAAGCGGCAAGATCGCTGAAGCCTGCATTTGCTATACCGGAGATATACTGGATGACAGCCGGGATAAATATTCGCTGCGCTATTATGTCGAAACTGCCAAAGAGCTTGAAAGAATGGGAGCCCATATTCTGGGCATAAAGGATATGGCAGGCTTGCTAAAGCCGTATGCGGCTGAGAAACTCATCAAAGCACTGAAGAGTGAAGTTTCCATACCGATCCATCTTCATACCCATGATACCAGCGGCAACGGAGTTGCCACCTTATTGATGGCGGCTGAAGCAGGAGTCGATATCGTTGACACTGCCTTCAACAGCCTGTCGGGACTGACCAGTCAGCCGGCTCTCAATTCAGTGGTTGCCGCCCTTGAAAATACCAACCGGGATACGGGTATTAATCTGGATGATATCCAGGAAATCGCTGATTATTGGAGCGCAGTAAGACCCATCTACAGCGAGTTTGAATCAGATCTTAAATCAGGCACCGCGGATGTTTATAAATATGAGATCCCCGGAGGGCAGTATTCCAATTTGAAGCCCCAGGTGGACAGCTTCGGTTTGGCCCATAAATTCAAGGAAGTCAAGGAAATGTATAAAACCGTCAATGAAATGATGGGGGACATCGTCAAGGTAACCCCCTCATCTAAAATGGTGGGCGATATGGCTATATTTATGGTGAAAAACGATCTGAATCCGCAAAACCTTTATGAAAAAGGCAAGGATCTGGCTTTCCCGGATTCGGCGGTAGCCTATTTTGAAGGTATGATGGGACAGCCGGTGGGAGGTTTCCCCCAGGAGTTGCAAAAGCTGGTCTTGAAAGGCATCAAGCCTATCACCTGTCGCCCCGGAGAGTTGCTTAAAGCGGTGGATTTTGAAGAGATAAGCAGATATCTGGAACAGAAACATGGTTTTAAACCCAATCGCCGAGCCGTTTTGAGCTATGCTCTATACCCGAAAGTATTTGAAGAATTTATCGAATTCAAAAAACAGTATGGCGATTTGAGCCGCATGAACAGTCCGGTATTTTTCAACGGTATCAGCGAAGGTGAAGTCTGTGAAGTTGAGGTCGAAGAAGGCAAGATCTTCATTATCAAACTGGTGGGCATTGGGAAAATTGATAAGGAAGGCTACCGGAAGATCGACTTTGAAGTAAACGGCAATCAAAGAGCCATAACTGTACTGGATAAATCCTATCAAAAAGGCGAAGTGCTTTCTGCGACGGTGTTGGCTGATCCGGATAATAAAAATGAGATCGGCGCCAGTATTCCAGGGACGGTTGCTAAAATAATGGTCAAAGAGGGAGACAAGGTCAAAACTGGTCAAAACCTGATCTTGCTGGAAGCCATGAAAATGGAAACGCAGATAATCGCACCAGTCAGCGGAGAAGTAACCTTTGTGAACGTTACCGAGGGCAAACAGGTCAAAAATGGAGAGCTGTTATTAAAGATCGAATAATAAATAA
>CAZRMB010000274.1:0-1698 GCA_964600925.1 uncultured Syntrophomonas sp. | reverse complement strand
TTGATCGAATCATCGGGAATCGGATAAAGCATGGCAGTCGGGTCGGCCTTGACAGCCCAGAACATGGTTTCGCGCTGAGCACTGTCCAGAGCTTTGTCAAAATGAGGATTAAAGCCGCATTCTTTCATCAAGCCCAGGACCTTTTCCCGAACCAGTGCGACTATTTCAGCTGGATCCTGGCTATCGGACTTCACTCCAAAACCTTCGGCAAGCTCTTTCGCTTTCGGCCAATAATGCCAGGGCATATGTTCCATCAGGGCCGGCATGCCTACTCCAACAGCCTGGCCGTGGGGGATGCGCAGCTGTCCGCCGGCTGCATGGGCTACGTTATGAATCGGGAACATCATTCCCCCCATAGCAAAGCTCATTATCGCCATATTGCTGGCTGCCAGCATCTTGGTGCGCGCTTCCAGGTTTTTGCCTTCACTGGCAGCGATAGGCAGGTATTGCATGATTAATTTTATCGAGTGAATACCGAGCGAATCGGCCATGCAGTTGGCTTCCGGCGAGGTCAATCCCTCCACCGCGTGTCCCAGTGCATCCAGACCGGTGGAAACAGTCATGCCAGACGGCAAGCCAACGGTAAGGTCGGGATCCAACAGAGCAATTTCAGCTGGCACAAAAGGACTCATCACATCGCCTTTGACCTTGTCATCTTCATTGAAAATAACTGCCAGGGGGGAGACCTCAGAACCTGTTCCAGCGGTGGTCGGTATAAAAATATCGCGGACACCCAGGGGCTTACCCAGCGGGCGAATATAAGGACCCAGATTGCCGGGCATCAGATTTTTAATATCGGTTGCCCCCATACCCAGGAGCATTTTTACGCCCTTGGCAGAGTCCATAACGCTGCCGCCTCCCACAACCAGCATGCCGTCGAAAGCATTTTCCCGGTACCAGCGCCCGCAGTCGTTAATCACCCGCATAGCAGCATCCTGCTCAATTTTATCATAAATCCCGGCTAGTTTGATGCCGCCCTGGATCGTAAATATATCTTTGACCATGTCGACCACGCCAGCATCGACCAGGCCTTTATCGGTGATCATACCGATCCGTTTGCAGCCCATTTCCATAAAGCGCTGCGCCACAAATGTACGGCAGCCGGAGCCAACTTCCACTAGAGTTCTATATTCCCACACAAAATAATTCGGTATTGCCATTACATAACCCCCTTTCTATCGGTTAAATCCCAGGAAAGTATAAAGGAAACTAGTCTTGGAATCAGATACAAGAGACTGACAGACATGTTTTACTTCACTGTAAGCCATTAAGGCGTGATAACAGTTTTCCCGGCCGTAACCGCTTTCTTTGTAACCGCCGAAAGGAACGTCAGGGCGCAAAATATGCCAGGTGTTGATCCAAACACTGCCTGTACGCATGCGTTTGGCAACCCATTGCGCCCGGGTCGCATTGGTGCTGCACACCCCTCCGCCCAGGCCATAAGGACTGTCATTGGCGATGGCGATTGCTTCGTCCAAATCGTCATAAGGGATCACACATTGAACCGGTCCGAATATTTCTTCCCGGACATGCTGCATATTGTTATTGCAATTGATAAAAATGGTGGGTTCGTGGAAGAAGCCGTTATCATAAATGCCGCCCGACAAACGATTGCCGCCATAGGCTATTTGAGCACCTTCATCCTGTCCGATTTTCACATAATCCATGATGGTTTGCAATTGCTGGGCGGAAGCGATT
>CAZRMB010000273.1:0-3579 GCA_964600925.1 uncultured Syntrophomonas sp. | reverse complement strand
AATCTTTCTTATATCTGTCAGGCAGCACTATACGCAAATTCAGCATTTCGCTGAACTGCTCCGGCAGATCATAGAGATACTTTTGCATTTTCTCAATCGTCATGGGAAAACTCCTTCCGGTATACTAATTTTCATCAATCGGGTTGTGCAATACCATGGCTGCACAACCTGCCAATACGATATCTTCCCCCAGCCGGGTCATACCTATTTCCAGATTACGACGATGCAAAGAAAAAACATTGTTCATCACTTCATTTTGTATGACCGGCAGCAGCAGATCCTGAAGGCCTAATGCCATTCCCCCGCCCAGCACGATCTTTTCCGGATTGAAGATATTGACCAGATTGGCAATACCCATGCCCAGATAACGGCCGGTTTGATCTATAAGGCCAAGCGCTTCTTCATCCCCCTGGCGGGCAGCCTGGGCTACTTCACGTGCACTGACAGGCTGGCCGGGGCAGACGTTGGCCATGATCCTTTGGCCCGCGCCCCGGGAAATCAAAGCATTTGCCTCCCGGGCTACTGCCAGTCCGGAAGCCACTGCTTCAAGACATCCCCTGCGCCCGCAACCACACCAACTGCCTTCGGGAGCCACCACCATATGACCAATTTCGCCGCCGCCTCCGTTCTGACCGTGCAGAAGATGTCCATCAGTAATGATGCCTCCGCCTATGCCGGTACTCACTGTTATATAAATCAAATGATGGCACAGGCAGTTGCAACCATAGTAATACTCGCCTAAAGCGGCCACGTTGGTATCTTTATCCAGCAAAGGCTTATCTCCTAATCTTTTGCTTAATTCCTCCCGAACCGGGTATTTTAACCACTTCAAATTGGGAGATTCTTCAACGATGCCGGCTTGATAGTCAAGCGGTCCCGGCACCCCTACCCCAATTCCAAGAATGTCCTGTTCCCGCAATCCCATAGCAAGCTTCATTTCCTCAACCATGCGTTCCGTCTGATCAATCACTGCTTCCGGATTACCGGTAACACAAGTAAGCTCCCGATATCGCATCAGGATTTTTCCGGTTCGGTCCAAAATACCACACAGTACTTTGCTCCCGCCTATATCAATAGCTAATATTAATTCTCCCAAGCGCTTGCCTCCGCAGCTATTTCCCGATTAATTCATATTCCATGCTACCCAGACCCATTTTTTCCGCATGGCGGAGCTGTGGTTCCCAATCAATATCAGGATGCACAGCTCTGAATTTGTCTTCTCCGGCCTTGAGACCCTCGATTACTGAACCCGGCATAGCAGGCATACTGTTAACCAGGTCTGCGCAAGCCTTATCCAGAGCCACCGGGTCGGTTGAAGCCAAGATTCCAATATCCTGTACGATAGGAAAGTCATTATGACTGATACAATCACATTCCGGGCTGATATCCATAACAAAATTTATAAAAATGATCTTGTCCGCTTTGTCCTGCATTGCGCCCAGGGCATATTCCGCCATCTTTTCCTGTAAGGCTTCCGGACGCGTTTTCCAGTTTGGTCTTATCGCTCCGAACTGGCAGCTGACGATGCATTCTCCGCATCCCCAACATTTATCTGCCATAATAAACGCTTTGCGTCCTATTTTATTGCCATTCCAATCTTCCATGGCAATGGCTTCCGCCGGACACCACTGCTTACATTTTGCACAGCCGGTGCATTTTTTATCATAAACAGACGGTAAAACATCGGAGTGCATCTGCTGTTTGCCGCTGCGCGACCCTAGTCCCATGCCCAAATTCTTAATTGCTCCACCGAATCCGGTCAGTTCATGACACTTAAAATGACTCATCACCACCATAGCATCTGCATGATAAGCATTGCTGCCAATATTTACTTCCTTTAAGTGATCGCCGTTGATCTTTACTTTTACATAGTCCTTACCGGTCAAACCGTCGGCGATGATCAGCGGGGCACCTGCCACTGAATAGTCAAAACCGTTTCTGATAGCCGTTTCCAGATGATCGACTGAATTGGCTCTGGTCCCGACATACAACGTATTGGCATCGGTAAGAAAAGGACGCCCCTCCAGTTTTTTAATCATTTCCACAGCCCGTCGAACATAAGGAGGTTTTATATAGGCCAGATTGCCGCTTTCTCCAAAATGAATCTTGATCGCCACCAGGTCATGGGGGGCAATTATTTTGGATAATCCCGCCTGATTTAAAACTTTTTCGGCTCTATCCAGCAGACTGCCTGAATTGATGCGCAGATTTGCATAATATACTTTGGATGCCATAATTTTCAACCTCACTTTGATTATTTTTCCTTAAATCGAACAACAAATATTACAGTAAAACAAAACGTTGCAGCGCTTCAGTCACGCCTTCTTCATCGTTGGTAGATGTAATAAAATCAGCCGCCTCTTTCACTTCCGCGATGGCATTTCCCATAGCGATCCCCACACCGGCCCATTTTATCATATCCAAATCATTGAAACTGTCCCCAATTGCCATAACTTCTGATCTTTTAATCCCGAAATGACTGGCAATCAACTCCAATGCCAGGGCTTTTCCGACCAATCGGTCCATCACTTCCAGATAGAATGGTTTGGAACGGGTGATATAGAGCTGTCCGGCAAAATTTGCTTTCAGTTCCTTTTCCATCGCCAGCAACTGCGGCTCGTCCTGGCTGATAGCCATGATCTTCATGGCATCACAGCCGTCCAGATCTGCGATCAGATCCGGGTGCAATTGTGCCTTCACGCCAGCCAGACGAGCATAGTCATCTGCTTCTGGAGAGCGTTTTTCAATACACAGTTCATCGTCATAATAACTGTGATAGTGTACCCCCTGCTGCCGGAAATAAGTCATAACCTGACGGGCCAGTTCCTGAGGTACAGGTCGGTAATATAATACTTCCCCGCTCAGGGAATTTTTGACCCAGGCCCCCTGATAAGTAATAATCGGTACGTCGATACCTAATTGTCTGGCATAGGGAAGTGCTGATTTAAACATCCTGCCGGTTGAAAGAGTGATCATTACTCCCTTTTGCCGGGCTTTCTGAATCGCGTTCACACAAGCTGAAGAAATCTTCAGTCCCGAGTCCAACAGCGTATCATCCAAGTCCAAAGCTACCATCTTTATATCCATATTTCCCCCAGACCGATTACAGAAGCGGAGTGCTTCGTTGCCTTGATCTTCACTTCTCTAATCTGTCTCCCTTGACTGAAAGTGCGAATTCTCTGTTTTGTTGCGAAAATCCCGCTCAATCGACGTACGGTTGTACGCTTCATGCGCGGGGTCTTCAAACGCCTTGATATCCAAACTTTGCAATTTATCATCTTTATTTCATTTTAAACACTTTGTCTTTAATGAAATAGCTGATAACAAAACTAATCAAACTCAGCAACAGGGCACTCAAAACCGCCCACCAGAAACCGTGGATGGTAAATCCCTTGATTGTGGCTGAAGTTATGTAGAGCATAAAACCATTGATAATAAAAGTAAACAGTCCCAGCGATAAAATATTGATAGGTAACGTCAGTACAAGCAGCAACGGCCGGATGATTGCATTAATGACCCCCAAAAATACCGAGCCTACGATTGCTCCCCATATCGTTAGCTCAAAACCGGGTACGATGT
>CAZRMB010000272.1:0-3585 GCA_964600925.1 uncultured Syntrophomonas sp. | reverse complement strand
TTTGCAACTTCCCTGGCCTTTTTGCTGCAGAATTATATGCAAAAATTCAGTACGCCCACCCGTTTTGCAGTAGTTTTGACTTCTGAGCCAGTATTTGCTGCCCTGGCGGGATTCTTTTGGGCACATGAAATATTAACATCCCGTGCCTATTTCGGTGCTGCACTGATTCTGCTGGCGATGCTGCTTTCTATTTTATTGCGGAAAAATTGATCATTATGCATCTATTTATAAATTAAACTTGGATATTGCTGATAAAGGAGTTCATTCTCTGCATTTTTATGTTACAATTATTTATTAGATTGGTATGTACGGTAACATCAAAAATTTATTTGTGAGGAGAAGTGTTAATGAGGAAGTTTGTAAGTTTGGCACTTTGTGCAATCCTGGTAATGGGTCTTCTGATCTCCGCAGTTGGTTGCGGTTCCAAAGATTCAGCTGATAAAACCCCGGCACCCAGTAAAGAATTTAAAGTTGGCATGGAATGCGGTTATCCTCCTTTTAACTGGACCCAGGCTGACAATTCCAACGGCGCGGTTCCGATTGCAGGCAGCAAAGAATTTGCCGGCGGATATGATGTAGAAATTGCCAAGCTTTTGGCTAAGGGCATGGGTAAAGATCTGGTTATCGTAAAAACCGCCTGGGACGGTCTGACACCAGCCGTTCAATCTGGTACCATTGACGCTATTATTGCGGGTATGTCTCCTACTGCCGAAAGAAAAAAGACGATTGATTTTTCCGATCATTACTATCGGTCTGATTTAGTGGTCGTTATCCAAAAGGGTTCCAAATTTGAAGGTGCAACCAGCCTGCAAGATCTAACCGGAGCCAAGATCACTGCCCAGCTGAATACTTTCCACTATAGTGTTATTGATCAGATCCCCAGTGTACAGAAGCTAACCGCCATGGATGATTTCCCGGCCATGCGTGTTGCGCTGGAATCCGGCATCATTGACGGTTATGTTTCAGAAAGACCGGAAGGTGTTTCTGCCTCGACTGCCAATCCCAAATTTGCCATGGTTGAATTTGCCGCCGGCAAAGGTTTCCAGGCCTCTGATGACGACGTAGCGATTGCCGTTGGACTTAAGAAAGGCAATCCCGAATTGATCAGCAGCATTAACAAAATTTTATCCGGATTGACTGAAGATCAAAGAAAAGCTATTATGGATCAGGCTATTAAAAATCAACCTGCTTCGAACTAATCTTCGCAGCTAACAGGAGTGTTTTTATTCTATGTCAGTTACTGCAGACAGTACTTTTTTTCAATGGGTAGCTTTTATATTTCAGGAATACTGGCCCCTTTTTCTAAGAGGGGCCGAAGTAACCCTGATCATTTCTTTAACCGGTACAATTATTGGCTTTTGTATAGGAATTATGATTGGTGTTATCCGTACCATTCCAATCGATCAGAATACACATATCGTTAAGCGGATCATTTATAAATTTTTTAATTTCTTCCTGCTTTGTTACATTGAAATATTCCGTGGTACGCCGATGATCGTTCAGTCCATGGTTATTTTCTATGGGGTGGCACTGGTGTACAACGTGCATCTGTCCACCTTCTTTGCCGGTATTTTTATAGTTTCAATCAATACCGGCGCATACATGGCGGAGATTGTCCGAGGCGGAATCCTTTCCATCGACAAGGGTCAGTTTGAGGCGGCCCACTCCATCGGCATGACCCATTTCCAAACCATGCTTTATATCATCCTGCCGCAGGCGGTGCGTAATATTTTGCCCGCTACCAGCAACGAGTTTGTGATCAACATTAAAGATACTTCGGTACTGAATGTTATTGGTGTAACCGAATTGTTCTTCATGTCCAAATCAGCTGCCGGCAACAACTTCCGCTACTTTGAAGTATTCCTGATTACCTGCTCGGTTTACTTTGTCATGACCTTTACAGTAACCCGTATTCTGCGTTTCTTCGAAATGAAACTGGAAGGCCCTTCAGTCTATACCATTCACGGTTCCCAGACTGTTCCTGAAGCAGAATTCAAAATCGTGGACAGGGGGAAACATTGATGGAAAATATTATTGAAATCCGCCATTTGCAGAAGTCTTTCGGTAAAAATGAAGTGCTTAAGGATATTAACTTTTCTGTCAACAAGGGTGAAGTCGTTTGCATTATTGGCGCGAGCGGTTCCGGCAAGTCGACGCTGCTGCGCTGTATAAACCTTTTGGAACTGCCTACCAACGGGGAAATTCTTTACCACGGTCAGAATATCCTCCAGCACAATATGACCACTGCCGTCTATCGAGCCAAAATGGGCATGGTCTTTCAGCAGTTCAATCTATTCAACAACCTGAACGTGCTGGAAAATTGTATGGTGGGTCAGGTCAAGGTACTCAAACGCAGCAAGGCAGAAGCCCGCAAAACAGCTCTGGAATACCTGGAACTGGTGGGCATGTCAGGCTTCATTGATGCCAAACCCAATCAAATTTCCGGCGGTCAAAAGCAGCGTGTGGCGATCGCCCGTGCCCTGTCAATGGAACCGGAGGCACTGCTGTTTGATGAACCAACCTCAGCGCTTGATCCGGAAATGGTCGGTGAAGTCTTGAAAGTTATGAAAAGCCTTGCCAAAAGCGGTCTTACCATGCTGGTGGTTACGCATGAAATGGCCTTTGCCCGTGATGTAGCCCACCGGGTTGTATTTATGGATGATGGTGTTATTGTTGAAGAGGATCGTCCCGATGTCATCTTTAACAATCCTACCAACGAGAGAACCCGCATCTTCCTGAAACGTATACTTGATAATTAATTTTGAAATATTTCCCGATCTGTCGATTGGATTTAATATCGATACAAAACCACTTCGCTGCTTACGAAGTGGTTTTTGTTTATGATCAAATATTTTACTTGCCGGCAGGAAAAGGCTGGTAAATATAGTAATATACCTATATATGGAGGGTTGCACCTTGGACACCATCAAAATGTGGGAGGAAGGCTGGCTGCAAAAACAGGAGGATGTATATATCCTTAAAATGTTTATGCCCTTTCCTTTAAAAGAAAATAATTGTTTTATCACCGAGTCTGATGACGGCTGGATTGTTTTGGATACGGGCGTCAATCTTGAACAGAACCGCGATCTTTTTGCTTCTGCGCTGAAGGCGATCGGTATTTCCTGGCGCCGTATCAAAGCAGTTTATCTTACCCATTATCATCATGACCATAGCGGGCTGGCAGGATGGCTGCAAAAGATGGCTGATGTACCAGTATTTCTTCCCCAGGACGATCTGATCACCTGGGATCGTTTTATCAATACGGATAAATATTTTGATACAGCCTTGCATGAATGCCTGTTGGCAGGATGGCCGGAGGAATTTGTACACGAACTGAGTGACAACATCACTTTTATAAACGCATACATCCAGCCGACACCTCAATATATTGCTTATTCAGCAGGTCTGAACTTGAATCTGCACGGACAGGAATACAAGGCAATCGCAGTGCCAGGTCATACCGACGGGCATATGGTATATTACAGTCCCGGCAACGGAATTCTCTTTCCCGGCGACAACGTTGTCGACCACACCATCCTGCACCTGACCGACTGGCCCCATTCGTATCTCGAAAACCCCTGCGAC
>CAZRMB010000271.1:0-3598 GCA_964600925.1 uncultured Syntrophomonas sp. | reverse complement strand
GCTTACGCAATCGAAGATTGCTTGCGGGTCCCGGGAACCTTGTGTTTCACAATAAAGCAAATGCCAGGCTTGCCTGGCAGCTGTATGTATCGTTTAAAAAAATATTTTCATAATCATCTTATCCGCAGGGGTCAATTTCTGTTGCTGATTTAATTTTTATTGCTTGTTGCGGTTAATCTTGTCCAATATGGCATTAATAAAAGATGCTGAATGAACCTCTCCGTATTTTTTGGAAATTTCAATTGCCTCGTCGATGGCTATAGCAGCTTGACTTCCTTCCAAAAATAAAATCTCGGCACTGGCCACCCGCATCAAGTTGCGATCTACCGAAGACATCCGATCAATCGTCCAATCATTCGCGTAAGTCGATATCATGGTGTCAATTTCCTCCTGATGCTGTAGACATCCTTCGATCAAAGCCCAGGAAAACTCACTTTCACTGTCGACGAGTTTATTTTCCTCCAACAGATATTGATAAGCGGTACGAGGGTCCGCATTGACCTGATCCACTTGAAATATTACTTTAAATGCTAATTCCCGGGCTTTTCGTCTGCTCAAGTTTTTCTTCCTTTCAGCTTAAATTCTTACTACTATTGATTTGCTAATCCTGTTATGATTGCCAGATCATTGGTTCTGATTAAAAAACTTTCTGATCCAGGCCTCTATATTGGTATTGTCGTCCATTTTTTTCCCTATAAAATAGCCGATAAAAATGCAAAACATAATAAACATTGTACGCCAGAAGCCGTAACTAATAAATAAAATGCTGGCCAGCAAGCCCAATAAAACGCCAATTACTTTGCCGCGATGCTCAGTCACCAGAAACACAATTATTTTTTCAAACATTAAGCTAACCCCTCCTTATTTGCCAGCCTTGAAGTCATCCACTCGTACCTTGACTGCATTGACCTGCAGGCCTCCCATGTTTTCCAGCTGTTCCTTGACGATTTTCTGGGTAGCCACAGTAACTTCAGGCACGTTTAATTCGGGATTGATCATCATATCAAGTATCACTGTCAGTCCTGTTTTATCTTTTCTTATTTTTGGACGAATATCTTTTATCCCGTCAATTTGCCGAACTGATTTCATGATCAACAATTCAATCGCAGCCACCGTCATGGAAACTTGTCCCAAAAGTGCCTCCTGAACAACAATTCCGTCATCTTCAATGCTGATTTTTTTTAAACTCTGAATGAGAAATAGCAGAGCGAGAAAGATCATCGACAAGGCAATCACCGCTGTGAGCAAACGGTTTTGATCATTTAATGCGGTTTCCAGATAAGGCTTAAGGTCAAGGATAGAAAGTGATGCAGCCAAAAATACACCGGCTACCAGGATCATAAGGATATTATAAATTGAAAGAAGCAACCGCCATAATATCGGCATCCCTGGAACTCCCCTTTCATGATAAGATAACCCCCTGCGCATACAGGGGGTTATAAAATGTCAAAAATCCATTACTCAGCTTCAATTTCATCCGTATTTTCTTCAACAGCAGGTTTGGCCATGGTTACAGATACGATATGAACATTCACTGCGGCAACATGCAAGCCGGTCATCATTTCCACTGCGGCTCTTACTTCCTTCTGAACATTCTCTGCTACCTGGGGAATAGGATAACCGTACATGATGCTTATAAATATATCAATAGTAGTTTCCTGATCGTTGATTTCTACCCGGATCCCTTTGCCGAAATTCTTTTTGCCGAGTTTTTCAACCAGATCTGTGCCCCATCCTCCGCTCATTGAAGCTACGCCTTCGACTTCGATCGCTGCCAGGCCGGCAACAGTAGATACTACTTCATCAGCAATACGAACAACACCCATATCGTTAGCAATTTCAGGTCTCTTCATCTCCAAATCAATCACCTCCAAGTGTATTATGAGGTTATTTTAACATTGCTAAACACAATTAAGCAATTGTTATGGATTTATCTGCTAATATATTCTTTTCCAGGCAACCCTTTTATCAGGAATCATTAACCGCCCATTCTTCGCTGAATAAAATTTGTATATACCTCTCCCTTTTGGAAGAAAGCATTGTCAAGCACTTGCAGATGAAATGGAATGGTGGTATGCACATTGCCAATCTGAAATTCCAGTAAAGCCCTGCGCATACGCTCGATGGCTTCTGCACGGGTTCTTCCCCAAACGATCAATTTGGCGATCATGGAATCGTAATAAGGCGTGATCGTATAACCGCTGTAGGCACTTGAATCGACCCTTACTCCCGGCCCTCCGGGGCACCAGTACTCTGTTATCTGTCCGGGGGAGGGCAAAAAATTATTGTGGGGATCTTCAGCATTGATACGGCACTCTATCGCCCAACCGCTCACCTTTACATCATTTTGTTCGATACTAAGCTTTTCTCCCGCAGCGATACGTATCTGTTCCTTGACAATATCAATGCCGGTGACCATTTCCGTCACCGGATGCTCGACCTGAATGCGAGTATTCATTTCAATGAAATAATAGTTTTTATCTCGGTCAACCAGGAACTCAATTGTGCCCGCACTGGTATAATTGGCAGCCTGCGCAGCTTTGACTGCAGTTGCACCCATTTTTTCACGCAGTTCAACATCCAGCATGGAGGAGGGTGCTTCCTCGAGCAATTTTTGGTTGCGTCTTTGCAGCGAACAATCCCGTTCACCCAGATGAATTATATTGCCGAATTCATCACCAATAATCTGAAACTCAATGTGTCTGGGTTCTTCAATATATTTTTCTATATAAACCTCATCATTGCCAAAAGCGCCCCTGGCCTCCATTTTGGCCATATTCAGCGCTTCATCAAGGGCATTGCGGCTGTGGGCCAGGCGCATCCCCTTGCCGCCACCGCCGGCGGAAGCTTTTATCATGACCGGATAGCCGATCTCATCGGCGATTACAACTGCCTGGGCAAAGTCTTTGACTGCACCGGCGCTGCCCGGTACCAGAGGCACCCCTTGACTGCTGACCAGTTCCCTGGCTTTGACCTTGTCTCCCATCAGTTCGATGACATTGGATTTGGGACCGATAAATTTAATATGGTTGGTTTCACATAGTTCTGCAAAATAAGCATTTTCGGCCAAGAAACCATACCCGGGATGAATTGCTTCTGCCCCTGTATTTTTAGCTGCGGCGATGATATTGGAAATATTCAGGTAGCTCTGACTGGCTGGTGCGCCGCCTATACAAACAGCCTGATCCGCCAGCGCAGTATGCATGCTGGTTCTGTCAGCCTGTGAATATACAGCCACCGTAGCTATGCCCAAATCCCTACAGGCACGGATGATCCGGATCGCAATTTCACCGCGATTGGCGATCAATATTTTGGAAAACACTATCTCACCCCTAGTCTTTCTCAATTAAGAACAGAAGTTGGTCGTATTCAACCGGTTCTGCATTTTCCACCGCAATTTCCACTATCGTCCCGTCACATTCTGCTTTGATCTCATTCATCAGTTTCATGGCTTCGACGATGCACAAGGTCTGCCCCCTTTTTACGTGATCTCCTGCCCGGGCATAAGGCGGGGCATCCGGGGAAGGTGCCGCATAAAAGGTGCCTACCATCGGCGATGTCACTTCAGCCATTTTGGCAAAATTATATTCCGGCTCTG
>CAZRMB010000270.1:0-3616 GCA_964600925.1 uncultured Syntrophomonas sp. | reverse complement strand
CATGAAAATCTTCCTCCGGTATTCTTCCTAATTTATTTAATATCAAACCCGCCGGGAATCCTTTGCCCAGCAGATTTTGGAATATTCTCTTTTTTTCTTTAATATTCTGCAGGTTGACCTTTTTTCCGGTTATTTTTTTCTTGATTAAAAGACCAACGGCTTCTTCTTCCGAAATTTCCCGCCGTACTTCTTCCAGAGCGTTCCCTATTAAAGGTGCGGCGAGGCCCTTTTCCTTCAAACTCGCGATAATTTTTCTGTTTCCACAAAGCCTATTAACCGCCAGATTGCGCGCCCATTGAAGGGCGAAAGAAACATCATCCAGATACTTCAATTCGTGGAGTTTTTCCAGTGCTTCTTTAATCACGGCTGCGGGAAATCCTCTCTCCCGCAACTTTTTTTCTACTTCGTAAGCGCTGTGCGCCCGCAACGCCAAAAGACGATATGCTTTTTGCAGGGCATTTTCCAGTGTATATGAACAAGAATTGCCCTCCGCCTTGCCCGTGGCTTTTTTTCGTTCGAACAACATATTTGCAAAAATTATTCTCTCATATCGAAATTTCGGCGCTTTGTCTTTTTATTAATTATGAATCACTGAGCTTTTTAATGATGTGTTTGGCAAGATTTTCATTGATTTCATTATGGCGTGGAACAGGTTGCGCCATTTTGGTATTGGGATTTTGGTACCAATCGTGTTTACCACCGTGACGAATCAAGATACACCCAAATTCCAGAAGCTGTTTTAACAGATCCAGTCTTTTCATGCGACGTGCAATTCCCCAATCTTATGAACACAAGGTATTTCTCCACCGGATAGATCTTTGTACAAGTCACGCAAGTTAATTTCCAGTTCATCCAAGGACATCCCCTGCGTCACATAATCTGGATATTCCTCAATGTAACCGAGCCAAAACTCTCCGTCTTGCCAGTACACATAGCGAATCTTTTCCATAACAATCTCCATTGTTCAACAATAGCTATTCATATACCAATAAATTATAGACCGCTAACAAGTCAAGTTTATTAAATAAAACATTACTTTCTAATAGTCATTTCCCAATTGCTCTAATCAACTCATTGGCAATATTGAGATTTTCCAATCGCATAATACTTTCTTGGGCTCGCCCGAAGCTTAAAAGGTTAATACTTCCATACCAGACGATTTTCTGATCAAAAATCGCAAACTTCTGGTGGATGTTTGACTTGTAAATCACCATTATCCCTGCAACTTGCAGCATATTTAATGTTTCTTCTATTGACTGTTGATCTTTATAATCAGTTGCCGGCCTCGTCAAGACAACAACCTTGACTTTATTTTCCAAGGCGGTGTTCATCAGCGTCAGCATTTGCAATACTCGTCTCCTGCTTATAAAAGGGCTGACAATCACAACTTCTCTTTGTGAGTTAATCAGGTCATGTGAATAAACAGGAAGGAAATTTTGACTATCAAAGATAATGTCCACGGATGCTTCAGCAAGGCTCTCTGCCTTTGTTTTATAGCCGATAGCTGCGTATCCGGCAAGTCTCTTGTTATACATTTTTCCCAGCATTTTTACATGAACATCAACATAATCATAAATTTGGACTTCACTCTTACTTTCCAGCAGTCGATGAAGCCTGCCTGCATATTGTTGCAACGTCCCTTTCCATGATATAGGCATTGCCAAAAACAGAGTATCAAGCCGAGGCTCATCAAACCCTTCTCCGATATATTTTCCGGTGGCAATTAAAGTCAACTGTTTGTCGGATGGTGTTTGTAATATTCTTGACAACGTCTCTCGCTTTTCTTTTGCACCGACACCACCTGTGAGGGTAATAACATCGGGTATTTTTTCTTTTAATTTCTTTGCCAGCAATTCAACATGTGCGGTTCTTTCCGTCAGAACAAGAGAATTTTTGCCGTTTTGCCAGCTTTTCAATACATCATCAGCAATCAACTCATTTCTTAATTCATTTACGGCAATTTCAGAATATAACTCCTGAATCGAAATTTCCTTCCCATCATTTTCCAACGGCGCTCTGAAACTGGTAAATCTTGGAATGACATAATGTTCAAAGGGCCTGTTTTCTGCTTGTTTCTTCGCATCGACTTTGTACCTGATTGGTCCGCAATGCATAAAAATAATCGGTTGGTGTCCATCCTTCCTTGTTGGGGTGGCAGTTAAACCATAAACATACTTTGCAGAAACGCTCTTTAGTATCTGTTCAAAACTGAATGCCGGCACATGATGGCATTCATCAACGATTATCATTCCATAATTTTTTACTACTGCCTTTACTTCACCACCATGATTCAACGACTGCATAACTGCAATATCAATAACGTCGCTGGGATTATTTTTGCCTGCCCCTATGAGTCCGATCAAATTTTGTTGTTTCTTACGCCCTCGCTTTTTTTCTAGAACTGGTATTTCTTCATTAATTTCCAGAAATTCCGCAATTTTCGTTGCCCATTGCGTAAGCAGCTGCTGTCTGTGCACCAAAATCAGAGTATTGACCTTTCTCTCAGCAATTAGTCTCGCCGCTATAACAGTTTTACCAAAGGCCGTGGTTGCCGAAAGAACACCGCTTCCATGCTTCAGCATTGCATTTACAGCCGGCTGCTGCTCTTCTCTCAGTGTTCCTTTAAATTCCACATGGATACGTCTACCGGAATTTGTTTTCTCAGACCAGATTACCTTAACTCCGGCTTGACCCAGAACATTTAATATCTCCGCTTCGCAGCCTCGCGGCAGGCATAAGTAATCGTTCGTTTCTTCAGCGCAAGAGATAATCCGCGGTTTGTTGTACGTCGGCATACGCATGGCTTGGGCTTTATAGAACTCCGGATTTTTGAAAGCCGCCAGCCGTTTCAAAGTATTTAAGGCTTTTTGCGATATTCCGGTTTTGGAAATGAAAATCATATTTGCTTTTATCAACTCAATTTCCACGGGAAAGTCGCGTTTAGACAAAGTGATGCTTTTTATCGCTTCCGGTTTTTCAACTTCATTTTCCTCGTCTATTTTTAATAAAGCACCAAGTTCGTTGCCATGGCATAACTTTGACAGGAGAGAAAATAAATCCTCTTCAGACAATTTTCCGAGCGTCCTCAAAAATCCCCATTGGTCGTCATATTGTTTAAAGTCTTCATCAACAAACACACTATTGCCTTGGTCTCGTGCTTTTTTCTGCAAAGGCAGAGCAATAAGATTGCCCAAACCGCCTTTTGGCATTGTGTCTTGATTGGGGAAAAATCTGTCATAGGATTTGAATGATATTTCATGCCGTTTGCTCATCGAATAGGTAAGCAGGGCAGAGCCGAACTTTCTTGCCAGCGGGGCTGGAATGCGATTTTGAAAGAAAAACCAGGCATGAGCTCCGTTGCCCGAACGTGAACGCTCTATTGCTACAGGAATATCGAAAGCAAGACACGAATCTCTTAGTGAAGAAACATCCTTTTGCCAGCCTTCATCATCGAAGTCCATGGCCAGAAAATAGCATGTTTCATCCTGCAAAAGAGGGTATATGCCAACAACTGTATTTCCCCGAAGATGCGCCTCAATGACTTTTTGATTCAAACCATCAAATGACTTTTCTTCACATTCGGAGCATTTAACCAGCGGCTTCCTACATAAACCTT
>CAZRMB010000269.1:0-3627 GCA_964600925.1 uncultured Syntrophomonas sp. | reverse complement strand
TTCAATCGGCGTACCATATGTACGCCTCAATCACGAGCTTTTTGCAAGCCTTGCTCTTCGCCTTTTTTGCTCGCTCTGTTTGTTTTTATTCAACAAATTTCTTGCTATTTATTGTATTTATTACTAAGATTAGACTATCGGTTATGTCGAAATAATTTTAGGAGGTAATTCAATGACTATTGAAACGAACACCCCACAGGCTCCGGCTCCAGATCCGGAAGCGATGAAGGCTCTTCTGGCCAAGGTGGCCAAGATACAGAAGATCCTTAAGTTCTTGTATCTGGGACATGCAACCGTGGCCGTACTGTTGTTGCTGCTCGCATTCATACCCGGTCTTGGTGGCTCTCCGCAATTGTCGTTTGCATTCCTGATGTTGGTTCCTTTTTTCTGTGGCCTTTCCTATCTGGCCTCTTTCGCCGGCAAGGATTTGACCTTTGCCAAAGCAGCATTTCGTAATACCGCCATCTCGCAGTTGGGATTATTTGTTGTAGCTCTATACGGCTATTTTACTCTTGGATCTCTAATGGTAGGCATACTGGCTTTATTCGCATTGATTTTCGGTTCTCTGGCAGCAATGGTTATTTACCAGGCCAGCAAAGGATGATTCTATAAATTGTGCAGTCGTTTAAAAGCCCGCTTTGGCGGGCTTTTTTTATGTCGGCGTGCCCGGCAAAACAAGCAATATCTTACCGCTAAAAATATTAACGACGGCGAAGCAAGGACCACCAGCGGCTTTTCCAGGGTTGGCGGTCGGGCTCGTTGTTTGCTTCTGCCGGATGTTCGTGATCCTCGTCAAAAATCGGCTTGGCGGCAGGCTGCAGGTAGGCAAAACTCCTGTGTACCAGCGGATATGCCACCGAGTATAAAACGATTAGGACCAGACCTGCAAAGAGCCCGGATCCTTGACCCGGAATCAGGGGCATGGTGACAATTGCGGCGGTAAGACCAATGATTGCTGCCCAGGTTGTGTATGGATAACCGGCCAGTTGACAATGTCCCTGGGGAGGACAGCCTGAGCACTTGCGAAATCTAAGATGGGTCAGCATGATGATCAGATAAACGAAAAGCAGTGAAAACCCTCCCGAACTTACCAGAAATACATAGATCCGATCGGGCAGCGCATAGGACATACTCACCCCCAGCAACATGAACAAACCGGAAAAAAGGATCCCACGCAGCGGCACATCGCCTCGATCCTTTAGAAAAGCGGGAGCATCACCGTTGTCGGCAATGGAGCGTAACATTCTTCCCAGACCAAAGACAGATGCCAGCATGGTGGAAATGATGGCCGTTACCAGTACAAGATTGACGATTCCGGCGGCAACCCCAAAACCATGAATGTTCAGGGCTTGAACCATAGGACTTACTTTTGTGGTAAGTGCCTGGGTCGAAACAAGCGGTAACAGTAATGCGATCACCGTTATATATATTACCAGCAGCGAAACAACCGTAGCTTTGATCGCGCGGGGAACGGTCTTCTGGGGATCGCGCGCTTCTGAAGCAGCCAGACCAATTACTTCAAATCCTGCATAACCAAGCAACACGATCAACATACTGCCAGCCAGCCCTCCGATACCACGGGGAAAAAAAGCTGCATTTTGTATCGCACCAATGCCAAGCGGTGCTCTCATGCTTCCAAAGCCGACAATTAATACGACAGCTAAAATGATAAAAAAAACAACGGCCAGGAGCTTGATAGCAGCCAGGCTGGTTTCCAGACGGCTTACCAGACTTGCTCCCATTAAATTCAGTAGTGTGACCAGAGCCACAATGAGAATAGACAACAGCGGCAAAGATAGTAAAGGAAACCAGGACTTGATTAAGAGTGCTGCTGCCGTTGCTTCACTGGACATGGATAATACCAGACCGGTCCAGTAGACCCATCCCACCATATATCCCATAAAAGGACCGTAAGCATCGGCAGCAAACGTACGGAATGAGCCGGGATGAGGATTGGCGACCGTCATTTCCGACAAAGCCATGAGAATCAGATATACAAGTATTCCCCCCATAATAAACGCCAGAATAATTGAAGGCCCGGCGGCTTTAACCGCAATAGACGAGGCCAGAAAAAAAGAACCTCCTACAACCGTGCCCAGTGCCATCATCGTTAATTGAAAAGCTGAAAGTCCCTTTTCCTGCATCAGTCTGCCTCCTGCATTTTATTTTTTATTATTCCACTTGAATTTTCATAATATGCTGTATGTTGCTATGGGAAAGCATACCGACAATGGCAGAAAGATTTGATTTTTTTATTATCGTAAATGAATTGATTTAATGAAAACAAATTGTTGATTTTGCAAAAATGATCACAATCAGTTAGTATTGTATATGACGGAGGAAACGATAGCCCCGCTTTTTTTTGTTTTGAAATGATCGGCAATTATAAATGTTTAAATTATTCTTTATGTAAGGGAGGTGATCGGATTGACAAGCGAAACCGACCTGCTAAAAAACATGCTAAATACCGCCAAATGTGCAATAGCTTGTTGTGAAATTATTCTGCGGGACGATAAACCCGACTATAAACTCGTCGAGTTCAACCGTGCTTTTGAGATGCTGAGCGGTCATGACCGTTCCTGGCTGCTGGGCCGCTGTTTGGGTGATGATAGTATAAAAGAATTATTTCCCGATTTTGATCAGGCAGAGTTGATTACCGAGGCACACGCAAAGGGATCAACAGAAAATTTATATTATCTTGGCAATAAAAGCTATGAGATATTTCTGCATAGGTTGGACGAAGATCATGTGATCATTGCTTTAAATGATGTAACCGACCTTCACAGTTACCAGCATAAATTCGAGCACATCTTTAATACCACTGGTGCCTTAATCAACATTACCACTTTTAAAGAAGGCGAAGTTGGCGTTTATGTTGATATGAATGAAGCTTCCTGTGAATCGATCGGATTACCCAAAGAAGAAATTATCGGCTGTTTTTGGACCGGAGTTAATGTTTTTGAGGATCCATCCGATTATCAAAAAATAACGGAAACGATTTATCGGGATAAAAGATTGGATAACTTTGAATTGGCTATAACCAACAAACGGGGAGAAAAACGGATCGGATTAATGTCCTGTGAAGTGGTCCGCATTAATAATCGAGATTATACTTTTTCTGTAATCCACGATATTACTGAATTTCGTCGTATAGAATCTGAATTAGCTGAAAAAAACCAGCAACTGACGGAGTTGAATCAACTGCTTAGCCAGCAGGCTATCCGCGACGATTTAACCGGGCTATTTAACCGGCGTCACATATTCCAGATATTAAATGAAGAAGTCATTCGCAGCAATCGTTACAATGAATCGTTGAGCCTTATGATGATCGATCTGGACAAGTTTAAAAGGATTAATGACAATTATGGCCACCAGTTCGGCGATTTCATGCTCCGGAATGTTGCCCGAATAATTCTCGCCAATATCCGTGAAAGCGACCACCTGGGCCGTTACGGGGGGGAAGAATTCCTGCTGGTACTGCCACATACGGATTTGGAATCAGCCAAAGTAGTCGCACGTAGAATTGGACGGGCGGTAGAGGAGGCCAGTTTTGGAGAAAATAATGTAAGAATGACTGTGAGTATCGGGCTGAGCAGTTATCATAAAAGTAGTCTGGAGGAATTTGTG
>CAZRMB010000268.1:2470-3636 GCA_964600925.1 uncultured Syntrophomonas sp. | reverse complement strand
CCGGTCAGTGGGCGGATTTCTTCGATTTGGAAATAAACCAGATTGACATTTATTTTTTCAATATCCCCATGTTTATGATGAACCAAAGAACGAGCCAGGTCAGTATTTCTTTCTTCTTTGATCTTTTTCAGATAGATACGCTTGCCGTTCCATCCCGGGCTGTTTTCCAGGAAAAGCAAAACAGCGTAGGGGTTGACTTGTACATTGGCATGGCTTAACCGGTCTGACATCAGCAAAGCGAGTGAATCTTCCTCAATCAGCCGGGGCTTGCTGTAGACAGCTGCATCTACTTTTCCTGCACCATCAGCAGTGGACAAAATGACAGTACCTTCCGTTTGGGCAAAATATTCTGCTAAATTCACACTTCATCGCTCCTTTACCTATTTGATTGCTTTTTTGTTGCTGTAATAATAGAGCACGGTCGAGGGTTTAAAAATATCCTCAACCGTAGTAGTATTTGGATTATATATTAAACGGGGCGTTCAGGCCAGATACTTGGAAAAGAAATTAACATACGGGAATGGGGATCGTTCAATGTCTGTTGATAAAAATAACTTTCGTGATCTTCGGGCGGATTGCGGAAAGTGTTTTGGGTTATGCTGTGTAGCGCTATATTTCTCCGCCTCAGAAGGTTTCCCTAACGATAAAGAAGCAGGGCAGCCCTGCATCAACCTGCTGCCCGACTATCGCTGTTGTATTCACGAAAGTCTGACGGAACGCGGTTTTAAAGGCTGTGTTGCTTTTGATTGTTTTGGTGCGGGGCAAAAAGTGGCCCAGGTCAGCTTCGGCAGCAATGACTACTCAAAAGATTGGGCTTCAGCGCCGCAAATGTTTGCCGTGTTCCTGGTCATGCAGCAACTGCATGAGATGCTCTGGTATTTGACGGAAGCGCTAACGTTGCAGCCAGCTCGTCCGATCTATAATGAGATCAGATCCAGGCTGAATGAAGTGGAACAGCTCACGCAACGCAGCCCCGATTCGCTGGAGAAACTGGATGTGGCAGCCATAAGGGCCAGTGTAGATCCGTTGTTACAGCAAACCAGTGAACGGGTACGTGATGAAGCGCGCCAAGGCAAAAAGGCTCGGCCGGGCCGGTCCAGGATACGTTCTCATGCCGATCTTGTCGCTGCCGACCTGAGGAAAGCGGATCTCATTGGAGCCAACTT
>CAZRMB010000268.1:0-2370 GCA_964600925.1 uncultured Syntrophomonas sp. | reverse complement strand
ATGCCGATCTTGTCGCTGCCGACCTGAGGAAAGCGGATCTCATTGGAGCCAACTTACGGGGAGCCTGTCTTATCGCGGCTGATCTTAGAGGGGCGGATATGAGTGGAACTGATTTTATCGGGGCAGATTTGCGGGACGCTGATTTCAGAGGGGCCGATCTTAGCAAAAGCTTTTTCCTGACCCAGGGCCAAATCAATACGGCCAAGGGGGATCTAAGTACCAAGCTACCTCCTTTTATCAATCGTCCTGCCCATTGGTGCATGGATGAAGAGTAAAGTGGAAAAAAGTTCTTCTTGTATACTTCAATAAATCTATTGACAAACAGAACAAGGGCATTATACAATTCAAATTACTTACAATTTATGAAAACTGATGAGTCAGAGAAGTAGGCTTGAAACTGAGCTTCCAGAGAGTTGCAGATATTGAGATTGCAGCAGTGACAGGCAAGTTGAATGGACTGACGAGGGTGGCTGCTAAATGGGAACAGAGTAGTGGCCGACGGGATCCTCCGCCCGTTATCAAGGGAGCACGTATGATAGTACGTGAAATGAGCGGGTCTTGATGACCAATTTGGGTGGTACCGCATGAGTTTGAACTCGTGTCCCTTAGTATAGGGATACGAGTTTTTTGTTATTTATGGGCAAACTCAATTTCAAATGCAGGTCGAGATCTAAAAATAAATTAATTAACGAAAGGGGTATATCAGAATGGCAAAAGTACCGTACAAAACCTATCTTACTGAAGAGGAAATGCCGAAGCAGTGGTATAACATTCGTGCAGATATGAAAGAACTACCTGATCCGTTATTAAATCCGGGCACACTCGAGCCTTTAACAGCGCCGGAGGACTTATATCCGGTATTTTGTGAAGAACTCTGCAAACAGGAAATGGACACCCAAACGAGATATTTCGATATTCCGGAAGAAGTTCTGGAATATTACAAGACGTTTCGTCCATCCCCGTTGATCCGCGCCTATAATCTGGAAAAGGTGCTGGATACGCCGGCCAAAATCTATTTTAAATTTGAGGGCAACAATACCTCCGGCAGTCATAAATTGAATGCTGCCGCCGCCATGGCCTATTATGCCAAAGCCCAGGGCCTGACCTCCCTGACCACGGAAACCGGAGCCGGACAATGGGGTACAGCACTATCCATGGCCTGCGCCTTTTTCGGCCTTGATTTGACCGTATACATGGTCAAGGTTTCATATCAGCAAAAACCGTTCCGCAAGGCAGTTATGGAAACGTACGGGGCCAAAATCATCCCCAGTCCCTCTGACACGACCGAGGTAGGGCGGGCTATCCTGGCCAGGAATCCTAATACCGGAGGAAGTCTCGGATGTGCGATCTCTGAAGCGATTGAAGTGTCAATGCGAGACGACAACTGCCGCTACGCACTGGGTTCGGTTTTGAATCAGGTGCTGCTGCATCAATCTATTATCGGTCTGGAGAGCAAGATCGCCATGGAGAAGATCGGCGAGTATCCGGATATCGTGATTGGCTGCGCCGGCGGAGGCTCGAATCTGGGCGGATTGATGGCGGCGTTTATGCAGGACAAACTGACCGGCAAGACCAATTCCAGATTCGTTGCCGTGGAGCCTGCTTCATGTCCGTCCCTGACCCGCGGCAGGTATGCGTATGATTTTTGCGATACGGGAAGAATGACACCGCTGGCCAGAATGTACACGCTGGGCAGTGATTTCATCCCTTCTCCCAATCATGCCGGAGGACTTCGTTATCACGGCATGTCGCCTATCTTGTCCAAGCTTTATCATGACGGATATATGGAAGCAATTGCCGTAGAACAGAACAAAGTATTTGAAGCAGCCACGTTATTTGCCAAGCAGGAGCAGATCCTCCCTGCCCCGGAATCGTCACACGCTATTTATGGGGCGGTGCAGGAAGCCTTGAAATGCAAGGAATCGGGCGAAGCCAAAACCATCCTGTTCGGACTGACCGGCACCGGTTATTTCGATATGCAAGCCTACTCGCAGTTCAATGAAGGGACCATGACCGATTATATCCCCACTGATGCCGACTTGCAGATAGGATTTGACGGACTGCCCAAAGTTGACAAGTAAAAATAAACAAATCGAAAGGCGCTTAACATATGTTTGTTAGGCGCCTTGTTTTCTTTTTTACTGTATTAGTTAAGCTCTTTTTAGTCGGCGGGATATTTCTATTGGATTTGATCCAGAAAAGATTTAACGTTGGCCATTTCAGCTTGTTGGGCCTGTTCGGTCATATTGCCTCGGCCCAGGCGATCACACAGGGACAGCAGAGCGATCTCACCCACCGGCACTTCCGTCAGCATTTTGTCAATATCGGCAAAAGGCAGTTTTTTATTAACATACAGGATCTGCATGTGCC
>CAZRMB010000267.1:0-3636 GCA_964600925.1 uncultured Syntrophomonas sp. | reverse complement strand
TTGATCGATACGCTGGTCAAAACGGCCAGTGCGCAGCAGGAACAGGTCATGGAAACCATCCGCGCTTTAGGGATGATCAAGGAACAACTGGGACTGGCAACGGTGCTGGGGGTCAGCAATGTTTCACACGGCTTGCCGGCCCGGGAAATTTTAAACTCTGCCTATCTGGCCATGGCCTGGAGCGCCGGTTTGGATTTGCCCATCCTGAATCCCTTTGATGAGCGCATGATGGATACCTGTCGGGCTGCTGCAGTACTTTTGGGTAAGGATGTAAACAGCGCCGGATATATCGAAAAATACAAGGATTATAAGGCAGTTTCTTCCAATCAACCGCCATTGCGCCATGCGGTGTGCAGCAACTGCAATATTCCATCTCTGCTGCAGGCCGGCAGCGTACCTGAACCGGCTGCACCTGCCGGAGTGACCGAAACCATTCAGACTGGAGAGGAAGATACCATTCAGGCTAAAATCAAAAAAGCGGTTTTACAGGGAGACAAGGAGAATATCGAAGCATTGATCGATCAGGCACTCCACAATATCAAGCTGGAACCTCTGGATATCGTCAATCAGGCAATGATCCCGGGGATTGAAGCCGCGGGCGAGCTGTATGACAAAAAGCGTTACTTCTTGCCACAGCTGATGCTGGCCGCAGAAACGATGAAAAGAGCGTTTGGCATTTTGCAGCCATTGCTGGCTCGTGAAGGCGGCAGCCATGCAGGTGTAATTGTTCTTGCTACCGTGGAAGGCGATATTCACGATATCGGCAAAAATATCGTGGCAGTTCTGCTGGAGAACTATGGATTTAAAGTCATTGACCTGGGTAAAGATGTAAAAGCCTCCGTTATTTTGGACCGAGCAGCCCGGGAAAATGCTGATATAATAGGCTTAAGCGCACTTATGACGACCACTATGCCTCGCATGCAGGAAGTGGTTGAAGGGGTAAAGGCCAGAGGCCTGAAATCCCTGGTGATGGTCGGAGGAGCCGTTTTGAATCAGGAATACGCAGACAAAATAGGCGCGGATGCTTACTCAGAAGACGCCCGGGCGGCGGTGCTGACTGCCCAGAGGCTTATAGGAATATTGAACAAATAATCGGTGGAGGTAAGTTTAAATGGCAGTACAAAAGAGCTATGAGGAGATCAATGAGAAAATCAAAAAGGGAGAAGCGGTAGTCGTAACCGCCGAGGAAGTAATCGGTATTGTCGCAGAAAAAGGCTATGAAAAAGCTGCCCGGGAAATCGACGTTGTTACGACCGGCACCTTTGGTCCTATGTGTTCATCCGGAGCCTTCATCAACTTTGGCCATTCCAATCCCCGTATTAAAATGAAAAAGGTTTGGCTGAACGGAGTGGAGGCCTATTCAGGAATTGCGGCAGTTGATGCCTATATCGGAGCTGCCCAGGTGGCGGAAAATGATCCTGAGAACAAGGTCTTCCCGGGACGCTTTGTTTACGGGGGCGGTCATGTGATTCATGATCTGGTGGCCGGCAAGGAGATAAGATTAGAAGCGACTGCCTATGGGACGGATTGTTATCCGAACCGTAAGGTTGATACCATCATTACTTTGGATGATGTAAACGATGCCTTTTTGTTCAATCCGCGCAACGCTTATCAGAATTACAATTGTGCGATAAATCTCGGCGATCGAACGCTTTATACTTATATGGGCATCCTTAAGCCCCATGTGGGCAATGCCAGTTATTCCACTTCAGGACAATTAAGCCCGTTGCTGAATGACCCTTATTACCGCACCATCGGCATCGGGACCCGGATTTTCCTGGGCGGCGGAATTGGCTATGTAGCCTGGAACGGCACCCAGCATCATCCCAATGTTTTGCGCGGTGAAAATGGTGTGCCCAAGGTAACCGCAGGGACTCTGTCACTGATCGGTGATCTGAAAGGCATGGATCCTGACTGGCTGGTGGGGTTGAGCTATATCGGCTACGGTGCTACCATGGCGGTTGGGGTAGGGATACCAATTCCCATCCTGGATGAAGAAATGTTGCGTTATACCGCGGTCAAGGATGAAGATATTTACTGTCCGATTGTTGATTATAATGAACAATACCCATATTCCAAGCCAATGGATTTGGGGTTTGCCAATTTTAAAGAACTAAAAAGCGGAAGAGTAACGATCAACGGCAAGTCGGTGGTTACGACTTCCCAATCCAGCTATCCCCGGGCCAGGAAAATTGCTGAAATACTGAAACAGTGGATCATGAAAGGGGAATTTGAACTGACCCAACCGGTGGCAGCCATTCCTTCCGCTGATGCAGATATTACCTTTAAGTCTATACCGGATAGAAACCCCAACGGGCTAACGAATGGGAGGAATAAAAGATGAAAAATAAACTGGTTTGCTATTTT
This sequence comes from uncultured Syntrophomonas sp., assembly GCA_964600925.1. Classification (GTDB taxonomy): domain Bacteria; phylum Bacillota; class Syntrophomonadia; order Syntrophomonadales; family Syntrophomonadaceae; genus Syntrophomonas_B. The sequence goes on along the minus strand of CAZRMB010000267.1, from coordinate 1,269 downwards.
TCCGCCGCTCAATCCGAGCAGCCGATCATTTATCGTTTAATTAAAAACTATGATCTGGTTATAAATATTCTCAAGGCCGATATCAATCCCCAGAAAGAAGGATATCTGGTGGTTGAACTGGAAGGCGACAAGGAAAGCTATGAAGAGGGAACGCGTTTCATGGAGAGCCTTGGTGTTATCATGGAACCGTTAAGCGAAAGCATCGTCTGGAATGAAAAAACCTGTATCCAGTGTGGTGCCTGTGCCTCCTTCTGCCCCACCGAGGCATTGGAGATGGATCGGGAAAGCATGGAAGTATCGTTTCATAACGACAGATGCGTAGTCTGCGGGATGTGTCTGGAATGCTGTCCGACCCGGGCGATTAATCTGCATTTTGAAGTCAAAGAGGCCGTGTAGGAGGAATCATGGACAGAAAAGCGGGAGATGAATATGTGAAAAGGGACTACCGCGCCCTGCATGAAGCCCGTGATATGCATTATTTTAATATTCGGATCAAAGAAACTGATCTGGACATTGCCGTAGATCAGGTGAGCTATCATGATCACCTGATCTCTTTGTGTCAGAATGAAGTCAGAAGACTGCGGGCTGAGTTGGAATTTTATATCAGCCGGCAACCAGCTTTCAGAACTTCCTTTGTACCTTTGGCGCTGCTGCCGGATGCGCCTCCTCTGGCCAGGCATATGGCAGGTGCGGCAGTAAAGTCAGGAGTAGGACCAATGGCAGCGGTGGCAGGTGCCTTTGCTCAGGCGGTCGGAGAAAAACTGATGAGTCAGGTTCAGGAAACCATGGTTGAAAATGGTGGAGACATTTACCTGAACAGTAAAAAAGACCGGCTTATATCTGTGTTTGCCGGTCATTCAAAATTCAGCAACCGGCTGGGCATTAGAGTCAAGGCGGAAAACAGTCCCATGGGGATCTGTACTTCATCCGGAACGGTCGGGCCCAGTGTCAGTCTTGGAAAAGCGGATGCAGTTGTTATTCTGGCACCTGATGCAGCGCTGGCAGACGCGGTCGCGACGGGAGCTGCCAATTTGGTACAAAACCAGGATGATTTAATGAAAGCGGTTCAATTCGCGCAGAATATAAATGGCGTCAGCGGAATCCTGGCCATCAAGGATGACAAGATGGCTGCCTGGGGAAATATTGAGATCGTTGGGTTATGATTAGCAGTGTCATATTGCATATAGATTTTATTGACGATCAGATGAAATTGCCGTTGCAGGCAGGATTTGTATCGGTCCTGTTGAATAAGTAAATGATCCTTGCTGA
>CAZRMB010000266.1:0-3657 GCA_964600925.1 uncultured Syntrophomonas sp. | reverse complement strand
CAGTTGCATACGCCCTTCCTTGTATATTGCTTATCAACTCGGATAACGCCCTGGAAAGAGTGTATTCCGGTTGCCATGAAAAAGTTCGCCTGACCAGGCTTGTATCCACGGAGCAATCATTAATATCGTTCTGACGGGGACTGGATTGAACAATCAAGGGAAGTTTATTGTCTGTCATCCGGCACACCATTTCAGCAACTTCCAGATTAGAATAGCTCTGACCGCAGCCGACATTGTAAGTTCCTGTCCGGATGGGATCCTGTCTGATGATTTTGCTGATGAGTGTGATGAAATCCTTGATATAGAGATAATCTCTGATGGGTGCCGGATCATGTAGCTGGAAGGTCTGCCTTTTCCGAACGGCATCAAGCAGATCGGAAATCAATCGTCCGGGAATGTGTTGATCACCAAAAATGTTAAACCCGCGCAGGATAACGGCGGCCATGTTTTCCATTCCGCAAATTTGCCGGCAGATGTCTTCACTGATAATTTTGCTTCCCATATAGGGGTTTGCCGGTGCGACAGGGTGTTTTTCATCAATCGGCAAATACCGGGGTTGACCATAGACATAGGAACTCATGAGCAAGAAAGCAGCCTGACAGCGCTGGGCGATTTTCAAAGCAACCAGTGTGGCTCCCAAGTTATTGGCATATGTGGCGTAAGGGTTTTGGAAACTGTCGGGAATGGATGTCTTGGCGGCAAAATGTAGAACCCAGTCAAGGTCATTCGGGTATCCATCAGCAATGTTATTATCTTCAAATGACAAAGAGCGGGTAAACTCATCCAGCGGAATAACGCTGTAACCGGCGCCCATTAAGGCATTGGAAACAGAAGCTCCAATAAACCCGCGATGTCCGGTAATACCTATTTTCACATTTCCTCGTTCTATAGCTTGTTTAACGGTGATGACGACCCATAATAAACATCCAAATACTTTCGGTACCAGTCAACTGTCATTTTTAAACCGTCATCGAACGGCACTTTGGGCTTCCAGCCCAGAAGCCTTTCCGCCCTTTCATTGTCTGCACACATTCTCCAGATTTCCGTCGGACGGTTCGGCAGCGCGCCTACGCGCAGTTCCGATCTGGACTCTGTAAGATTATGGATTTTCAGAATCAGCTCACGAATAGCGATCTCGCAATTGGATCCGATGTTGATGACCTGGTCGGGTATGGGATCGGCTTCGGCAATCGCAATAAAACCATCGATAATATTGTCAACATAATTGAATTCACGGGTTTGCACACCTGCCGTTGTCTCGATAGGGCTCCCCAACAGACATTTGATGATGAGTTCCGGGATAACAGCGCGGTCGCTCTGATAGGGACCAAAGGTGTTGAACGGCCGTATACAGACAATCGGCCGATTTGTTTGATGGCGTTTCATCTTTGCATACAACTCGCCTGCATACTTACCGACAGCGTAAGGAGAAATAGGAAAGGGCTTAGCTTCTTCCTCAAAGGGAACGGAATGCTGATAACCATACACCTCGGATGTCGATGTATAAATGAAGCGCCCGTAATCAGTGAGACATTCCAGCAGATTGGCCGTTGCCACTGCATTGGAAAGCAGCGCTTCATTGACATGGAGAAAGCTGTCACCAACATGATTATATGCAGCCAGGTGAAATACAAAGTCAAAATTTTTATAACTATTGAGTTGGCGCAACGAATCAATATTTCTTAAGTCCGCCTCAATGACATCAATATCCTGCCAGATAGAACTGAGACGGATGTTATCAATCAGGCTTTTATATTTGACCATGACGGTAACATCAGCTCCTAATCGAACCAGCCTCTTTGTAAGATGAGACCCGATAAATCCCGCCCCGCCGGTAATAAGAATTTTCTTTTCATTCATCATTCATCTCCGTGTTCGTATAGAATTGGAACAGTGCCTTTTCAGCAGATTTGAGTTCATCGGGTGTATTGAATGTAATCTGCAGCCCTGTGTGGTTATAGGCGCCAAGCTTATTCGCAGACATCAACATCTTATAAAAACCGACCAGACCGTCACCGTCGGGCATGTGTAATATATTTTCCGGAACAGAATTCAACGCATCCTTATTGATGATTGCGTAGCCTATATAATAATTCAACACCGGTTTCTCCCTGAAATAGGTAACACATCCACCATCATCCATTTCAACCAGTCCAAAAGGACTCTTGATGGGCGCAGTAACAATAGTTACGCTTTGAGTACCATGATGATGGGCGGCAATAAAGCGGGACAAATCAATATTTGTATAGGTATCTCCATAAGTCATCAGGACATCATCATCAAATAGTGCCTTTGCATGGTAGAGACGCTGAAGAATCCCCGCTTTCTCACCGGCTTCGGAAAATTCGGCGGATATTGGAAGACCCAGCCGGCCTATTTCATCACGGATAAGCTCTCCTTTATAGCCAATGCAGAAGATGAACTCCCGGAAGCCTTGCCGGCAATACTCCTCCAGCTTAATTTGCAGAATGGTCTTGCCGTGCAACCGGATCAGCGGTTTGGGAACCTGCTCCGTCAATTGCCCCAAACGCTTTCCCTGACCACCACACATAACCAATATTTTCATTTCAACTCCGTTGAATTACATCCTCGTACTGCGTCACAATACGGTCCCAGGTAAATTGATTCCGCCAGGACTCTTTTCCCTGCTGACCCAGTTGCCGCAATTTTTCTTTATCGGTCGCCAGCCTGGACATTTCCTCTGCCAGCACTTGTGGGGATACCAGCGTATGGCCGGTCCTGCTTTTGTTGGCCTGACATATTTCACCGCCCTTCGTCCACTGAACAATTTCTTCCGCATTACCTGCGGGAACGGAAAGAAAAGGCAATCCTGCCGCAATGGATTCAAAGAGAACCAACGGTGAATATTCGACATGAGATGCAAAAACAAAGAGATTGGATGTAAAAAAAGCCGAAATGATCTCGGCACGGAGCATATCCGTCATGAGAAAACGTTTCCCCGTCTGTTTATTTATGGACTCCAGAGCTTTCCCAAAGCCTTTTTCCGGGAAAACAATTTTCCCTAACATTCGCTTTGCCATCCTGATCAGCAGGCGCTCAATTCTTATTGGAAACTCTTGCCGTAGTGGATTTTCTAAAAGACTATATCTACCATCAAGAATTAAAACGGAGGGAAACGGCAATTGCAGTTGCTCATAAGCCAAGGCAACGTCGCGATGACCTTTTAATGAGGGTGGACTGCCGACCGTAAGAAAAACAAATTCATCTTCGGCAATACCCCATTTTCTCCGGAAATCAGGCAGCGGGCAGAAATCAAACTCGTTTTCACTGGCACCATTAGGAATGATCGAATACTTTGTGATCCCTTGTTCCTTCGCAAAATTGATATCCCGGTAGTTGTTTGCATTGTAAATCAGATGATCAAACTGGCGAAGTACATCCGGCATCTGCCTGAAATAATTTTTGTAGGACGGGTCATAGAAACCGGAATAACCACAGGGGACATGTAACTTGCGTGCGCTGATCTTCGGCAATACCGGCCACAGAGCATCAAACGTCCATTGTTGTGCGGCATAAATCAGGATAGCATCAAATTTCCCGGAAATGACAAAATCCTGATAACGTTTCACCTCTCCCCTGATCCCGCGTACCGTGTTTCCTGAAACCTCAAAATCATGGATCTTGACACCTTGAACT
>CAZRMB010000265.1:0-3668 GCA_964600925.1 uncultured Syntrophomonas sp. | reverse complement strand
AAAACTGCAAGCATTTAGCTTCTGGTAGTTTATGTAATTTGCATTACCACATAATATGATTTAAAAACGAGTAATATAGCTTAACTCATCTCTAAACAATTTTAACTTTGACACAACAAGGGGTTTCAGATTTAGATCTGAAACCCCTCGTTGCATTTTATGGCAGAGATTTGGGTACCCAAGTTTAAATGATATTAGTTCATCACCTGATCAGATTCATTTTGCGCGCTTCGAAGGTCAGCTCATCTCTGAAATCCGGATGGGCGATATCGATGATCTTTTGTACTCTGGTTCTCATTTCGCAGCCTTTGATCGAAGCTATGCCGTATTCAGTAACCAAGTTATGAACTTCAAAGCGGGGTGTGGTAACAATCGAGCCCAGCGGCAAGGAAGGATTGATACGGGAATGTTCCTTGCCATCTTTGTCTGTAAAAGTAGAGTACAAAGCCAGGAATGACTGACCATCCTTGGAGCGCCAGGCACCACGGATAAAGTCCATCTGTCCGCCGGGGCCTGAATACTGTAATTTGCCGATGGACTCGGAACAGCATTGGCCGGTCAGATCCACTTCCAGGGTCGAATTCACGGAAACCACATTATCATTCTGGCCGATAATATAAGGATCATTTATATACGTCGAACAAAGTATTTCAACAAAAGGATTGTTTCTCATATAGTCATATAATTTATTGGAACCAAGAGCAAAGGAAGCGACCATTTTGTTGCGGTTGATATTCTTTTTGGCGCCGGTGATTACGCCGGCATTGAAGAGATCCACCAACGCGTCACAGAGCATTTCGGTATGAACGCCCAGATCGTTTTTATCCGCCAGATGATGCGCCACTGCATTGGGCATACTGCCGATCCCGATCTGGATACAAGCACCGTCCTTGACCTGTTCAGCAATCAACTTGCCGATGATTTCATCTTTATCAGTCGGCGGCGGCGTCGGCACCTCGACCAGAGGGGCATGATTTTCCATGAGAGCGGTTACTTCGCTGATATGGAAATGGTTATTGCCGCAAGTAAACGGCATGTACTCATTAACTTCCAAAACTAAATCTCTGAAATTACCACTTCTCCAAGCTCCCCAACACAAATCCGCATTTGTTCCCGAGCTGAAATAGCCATGTTCATCCATGGGGGAAACAACTGTGGTTACAATGGATTTGGGCACATGCGGCAAGAAATCGGATAAAATTCTCACGCTGTCTCCCATTCGGTTGGCAGAATAGGTATATATTCCTTTGCTGCAGCCCAAACGAACTGCATCTCCCACAAAACCGCTGTTATATGTGAAACGATCCTGGATATCAGGACTAAGCAAATCGTTCCATTTCACATCTACGCCGCCCGTATAAAAAATATCTCTTAAGTCGTTCTCTCTGATTCTCTTGCCGATCGCATTTAAAAAAATCTCGACCTGCCCCAGACCTATGGAAGCAATTATCCCGTCACCGTTCTGAACTAATTGCGCGCATTGGTCAGCACTGTGTAGTTTTTGTTGGTACATTTCCTGCCATCTATTTGCCATTACCTGTATCCCTCTCTTTTCATCAAAATTCATTCAATAAATAAAACCGGATAATTCCTGCTGTTCAAGGGAAGATTTTTTCGTCCGGTTCCTCCTCTCTCCCAACTTCAAGATTGTAATGAATTACTATTTTGCATTTTTTATGCCATATATTACGGCAGAATTAAGAATCCCTTTATTTCGCGATTTGCGGTGCTTTATGTATAAATAAAACAGCTAACCTGTCCTGATGGCATTAAAAAACCGTCATGCTCCCATGACGGTTATGCCAAGCTATATTAACAGGTTTGAATTCTTTGAGATTTCAATTATCTCTCCATGAAATATAATATTTTTTCATGCGGGTATAAACGGTATTGCGCGAAACCGATAGCTGGCGAGCAACTTTGGCTATATTTCCATCAAACTCCTGTAATAATTTGATAATTTCAGCCTGCTCAAGCTCATCCAACTGCTGTCGGGCTGACAGACGCGATTGGCTGGATTCTGGATTTAAGCGGGGACTAAACCTTTCTTTATTATAATCACGAATTTCAGGAGGCAGATGTTCAACCTTGATATCTCCTTTTGAACTTGTATAAATCAGCCGTTCTACAATATTTTCCAATTCACGGACATTGCCCGGCCAATTATAATTAAGCAAACATTCTATGACACCAGGCTGAACATTTGGCTGGGGCAGGCCTTGGTTAATGGTATTTCTTTTAAGAAAATGAAAAAATAGTTCCGGTATATCATCCAGTCTTTCCTGCAAGCGCGGAATTTGGATAAAGATTACGTTTAAACGATAATATAGATCCTGACGGAAGTTCCCATTCAGCACTTCCTTGTACAGATCCTTGTTTGTAGCGCAAATAATACGTACATCAATCGGGACGACACGATTACCGGAAATACGTGTGACTTTCTTTTCCTGCAAAACTCTGAGCAGGGTTACCTGCTGATCCAAAGGCATGTCCCCAATTTCGTCCAGTAATAAAGTACCTCCATCAGCCAACTCAAATTTACCCGGGTTGCCGCCCTTTTTGGCACCAGTGAAAGCGCCCTCAGCATAACCGAATAATTCGCTGCCAATCAATTCCCGCGGAATGGCACCACAGTTTAGCGCCACAAATGGACCATTGCGTCGTTCACTGTGATTGTGTATGGATTGTGCCAGCAACTCCTTACCAGTCCCGCTCTCACCCTGAATAAGGACATTGGACATACTGGAAGCAGCTGCATAGCCTGCATTAAACACTTTGTCCATATGAAAGTTTTTGCTGATAATATCGTCAAAATGAAAGGTGGCACAAGCACCGCTGAAACGATTAACCAGCTTTTGCACTTCCTTAATGGGACGGATAAAAAAAATTGTTGAATTGAGCTTCCCCTTTTCGCCTCTCATCGGCGTGCCTGAAACCAGACAATGAATATCTCCCTGGCTGGTGGGCAAGATCAGTTCAATATCACGAAAAGATTGCTGTCGCGCCACCATCTCATAAATAGGAGTCTGGCTGTCTTGAGCAATTATTATTTCGCGCAGACGTTGCTCGATTTCTTCCAGCAAAGGCCCCCAGGCCTTTTGCAGCACCTCGTTGAGAATTTCCACATCGCCTTCTTCATTAATAACAATTACTCCGTCAGACATGTTTTGAAAAATATTGTTCAAATTTTTATTTAAACGAATTAATTCTTGATTGGCTTCCCGCAAGGCATCGGTTCTTTTTTGCACTTGCATTTCAAGATTTTCTTGGATCTTCTGCAGTTCGTTTTCCGCCCTTTTACGAGCAGTGATATCATAAGCCCCGACAATCGTATATTTCTGGCCGCCAACACAAAGCGTGCTATAGAATTGTTCCGCCCAAATAACATCTCCAGCTTTGGTTACAACTTGCAGTTCATAATAATCCAGCGCTGGCTCACCTCTCAGCCTGGCCAAGCCCCGCGCTTTAATTTCATCCTTCATTTCCGGCACAACGGTGTTCCACCAGTTCAGTTGGGAAAACTCTTCCCAGCTATAACCCATGACCTTGATCAAGGCCGGATTAACATATAAATAAGTGGTTTCATTCAATATGTATATCGGTACAGGAATCTGTTCTACGAATTGATAAAACAGATTAAATTCATCAAAGTCTGGCTGATTGTTTAA
>CAZRMB010000264.1:1193-3680 GCA_964600925.1 uncultured Syntrophomonas sp. | reverse complement strand
AGTAATTCGTTAATGATGGTATAATTATTCAAGAATACAGCACAGGAGGAATAGAAATGAGCCAACCCAAAGTGGTAAGGATTCCGTTGCGTGCTGCCAACAGTTATTTGCTGATCGATCAAAAAACCATTGTTGTTGATAGCGGTGACCCGGGTTTCAGTTCCGGCATTTTAAAAGCGCTGCGAGTAAATGGAGTAAACAAATCCGATGTCAGTATGATATTTTTGACCCATGGACATATAGATCATTTTGGCAGTACTTATGAACTGAGAAAAAAATTGGATGTACCGATTGCCATCCAAAGAATCGATCTTCCTTATTTTCTGAACGGAACACAGGCGCCGCTTTACCCAACCAATGGAGTGGCAGCTGTCATTAAAGCCGTTGGCAGGAATATGCAGGTAAAAAAAAGATATGGGATAAAAGCGGATATTGTATTTGATGAAGAATTGGATTTAAAAAGTTACGGCGTTGATGCCCTGGCTATTGCCACCCCGGGACACACCTTGGGTTCAGCTTCAGTAGTGGTGCCTGAAGAATCTGCAGCCATTATCGGCGACCTGCTGGTACGCAAGAACTTTTTGTTTGGTCAGCCATGCAAGCCACCATTTATGCACGATGCGGAAAAACATGCGGATAGCATGAGAAAACTAATTGACATGGGTGTGAAAACGTTTTATCCCGGGCATGGCGAGCCCTTTATTTTACAGGAGTTATCCCGCAGATGGCAGTCCCAACCGGATGCACAGACGCGAGACGGTAATTAACCTACAATATTAGCACTGTGACGTATGCTGATCTGCTGATAATATTTGTCCAATTGATTGATCAAGCGAGGAATCTGGGAGTAGATTTTTCCCCTGACCACCTGTTCGATCTGAGCGGCCATCTCTGATATCTGCATGAAACCATACATGCCGGCCGTACCTTTGATAGCGTGACTTAAATCCTGGATGGCAGTCATATCATGTTGATCGATTGCTGCATGCAGATCTTCGAGCATCTCAGCCAGTATTTCGATGAATTCGGGAATAAGCTGGCTGATCAATTCATCGGATGATTGCGAACTGCTGCCTGTACAGATATAATCCGTTTTTAAATGGATCTTTATTTCTTCAACCAGTTCTTTGACTGTAAAAGGTTTGGGTAAATAGGACGAACAACCACAGGCCATACATTTATCGTGATCATAACTCAAAGTATTAGCGGTAACAGCGATAACCGGGATATGATCATAACAGCTGTTGGCTCTGATTTTGCGGGTAGTTTCATAGCCGTCCAGAACCGGCATCTGCATATCCATTAATATGAGCTGGAAATCCTTCTCTTGCAGTATTTGCAGACATTCCAGACCATTATTGACCGCTTCAGCCTCAAAACCATAGTTGTTCAGCATCTGCAGTATTAGCTTTTGGTTTAAATCATTGTCTTCCACCAGCAGGATTTTGACCGGCAGGAATTGGTTGTAAAGGTATCCACAGTTTTGATCATCCAAACCGCGATATTCTTCCCTGACATTAAAGCCAGAATATACGTTTTCCCGCTGGTCAAAGCTGATATCCGTATCTGATCTGGATATATCAAGGATATCATCGATGATATTTAGCATTCTTTCTCCGCAATTTTTGATGGTATCCAAATGGACCATTTGCTCGGCATTAAGGGCACTGTGCTCGAGAAGATCTGAAGATCCCAATATCCCTATCATGGGAGTACGCAATTCATGACCTATATTGTCAATTAGTCGGTACTTCGACAAATTGGTTTTTGTTGCCGCACGTTCGTTTTCAAACAATTTGTTCAATCGCCGGCATACGTTCTGATTATGAAAATAAATAATCAAAACCAAAAAAACAGCAACAATTGACGTAACAATCGGAAAAATAACCGGATTACTTACAAAGATGGCAGTATTCAATTGTAATTGACCATAAAAGTAGTTAAGCCATGTCAGCACGACCATAATGATGACTAATTTAAAAGACCGGGTAACCGTATTTTTTATTTTTTCTTCAATCATATTACAACCCTCCATAATCCAAGAAAAACGGATGTTGACGATAGGCGTATGAATAGATTACAACATTTTCCATAAAAAATTTGTCTGCTTATGTTTTTAAAAATGCGTTATTATTTGGTTTTGCTGACGAATATATGCTAAGAACTTCGCAAACTGGCCGGTTACGGAAAAAAATGCATGAAAATAATCATTATTTCCATATTAAAGCGGTTAAAACTGAAAGAAAATTAATCGGTAATATGTATTATTTTTTGAAAGTTTCGGTCAGAAGCATGGAATTTCGTTTAAAATGTAGGAAGGGCAGAACAGCCGGAAATTCATAATAAATACAAGGAGGAAAAGGATTTGTTGCCAGGGAAAATGTCAAAAAAAATAATTGTATTAGGGTTGTTTTTATGTTTCGCAATCATTACAGTTAATCCCGTCCAGGCCGCACAATCATCCGGTTCAGGCGATTTTAACATTAA
>CAZRMB010000264.1:0-1093 GCA_964600925.1 uncultured Syntrophomonas sp. | reverse complement strand
TGGGCAAAGCATACATAAGTGAACTTGGACGCACCATGATCCCGCTGCGGGCTGTGGGGGAAGCAATGAGCTGCGAAGTGAATTGGATTAATGAATCCAGGACAGTGGAAATTAATTTTACTCCGCCGGCGGTTAATAATGAAGAAGAAACACCGGGAAATGATAATCAGGTTGAGAATCCGGGGTCAAATGAGGAGCAGGCAAATCTTCAATTGCTGAAAGATCTGGCCGGATATCGGACTAATTTAAAATTAATGGATGGCAAGGTTATCAATTCAAAAGATTTATCAAGCTGTCAGCCTGCCGATTTCAGCGCGGAGCAGTTGGAAGTTTTCAAAACCTATTTGTCGCAGCTCAGCAAATACCAGGCAGTTATTACACTTCCGAATGGTTCGCAAACCAACGTTGCTGATATTACGATTTTGGGCGAATCTTATCTGACGGCAGAGCAACTGGAAAAATGGATCGAGGATGAGACCCCGCGTCTGATAGCCAAAGCCAATGCCAGCGGTTTGGAATTTAAACCGATTCCGGATCTGGCCAAACTATATATAGATATCGGAAAAGAATATGGAATAAGAGGGGATATAGCATTTTGTCAGGCAGCCAAGGAAACGGGTTACTGGCAATTTACCGGTTCGGTAATGCCGGAGCAGAACAACTATTGTGGATTGTGGGCAACCGGCAGCCCGTTAACCGGACAGGAATCACTGAATGGGGCCGACCCGAACCAGGTGACTTTTACAGCAGGTCTTCACGGAGCGACTTTTACAACTCCAGCGGCTGGTGTCGAAGCTCATATCCAGCATCTTTATGCCTATGCCACCAGGAATCCTCTGCCAGCGGGAGAAGTGCTGGTCGATCCCAGATTTGCCCTGGTCAATAAAGGAATCGCGCCTGCCTGGTTGCAACTGAATGCACGTTGGGCAGTTCCCGGGACTACTTACGGACAAAGCATTCTGGCTGATTACTGGTTGAAGGCAGCCGATTAATATCATCTGGTACCTGTGCTGCAGATAAATTCTCTTAAATAGATCACCCCGCTCAGCCATTGGCTAAGCGGGGTGAATTCTTTTCAGGTGATCAAATAATT
>CAZRMB010000263.1:0-3709 GCA_964600925.1 uncultured Syntrophomonas sp. | reverse complement strand
AAAGGATTTTTAACGGCAGGAGTTGAACGTTGGAAGGAATACACCGAACAACTTGAACCACTAAAGAAAAAACCAATTCTGTTTGTGATGATGAACAATACAGAAGAAGCAGACGACATTGGTGATTGGTTAAGAACAAAATATCCGAATGAGTTTAGCGGAGACAAAACGCTTATCATCCATACCGACAAGTCGGGTGAGATTTCAAAAAAAGATTTAGATGCTGCAAGAAAAACGGCAAGAGACGTAGATGATGATAAAAGCCCTGTGAATGCAATTATTTCTGTTTTGATGTTGCGCGAGGGTTGGGATGTTCAAAATGTTACCGTAGTTGTTGGTTTACGACCTTATACAGCAAAAGCAAATATTCTTCCCGAACAAACCATTGGTAGAGGATTGAGATTAATGTTTCGCAACCTTGCTGGTGGTTACACAGAAAGAGTCGATATTATTGGCAACAAAGCTTTCATGGAGTTTGTGGAAGACTTGGAAAAGTTAGAAGATTTGAAATTTGACACTTTCCAAATCGGAAAAGACAAATTAAAAATTCTTACAGTTCAACCGGTGGAAGAGAAAAAGGAATTTGACATCGGTATTCCTGACATCTCACCAATTCTAACAAGGAAAAAATCATTGGCTGAGGAAATTGGAGAAATTGATGTGATGAAGTTCAACATTAATAAACTTCCATTAAAAGGAAAAGAAATTGAGGACACAAAAACGTTTATCTATGAGGGTAGAGATATTCTCACCGATGAAAAATTATTGGAAAGAGAATATTCAATACCGCCAGCACAAACAGCACAGGAAGTTATCGGCTATTATGCGAGACGAATTACTCAAAACATAAAACTGCCTTCACAGTTTGCTGTTTTGGCTCCCAAGGTTACTGAATTTTTTGAACATAAAGCTTTTGGAAAAACAGTTGACCTTAACGATAAAAATGTTATTCTTGCAATTAGCAGTAATATAGCCAGCTATGTTGTAATTAAAGAATTTGAAAAAGCATTACGGGAAATTGTGATTGAACATAAAGAACCTCAATTACTTTCAGCAAACCGTTTGCTTTCCACAACACCACCTTTTCCGACATCAAAGAAAATTTTTGAAGCCAAAAAAACAGTATTTAATTACACGCCTTGCGACAATGATTTTGAATTTAATTTTGCAAAATTCCTTGACAAATCGGGGGATATAAAAGCATTTGCAAAGCTTCCTGAACAGTTTGGGTTTTGTATTCAATACACCGACACACTTGCAAACATCAGGAATTATTTTCCCGACTTCATTGCAATTGCAGATGATAATACCAACTGGATAATTGAGACCAAAGGCAGAGAAGATATCGAAGTGCGTCTAAAAGACAATGCGGCAATAAAATGGTGCAAGACAGCAACCGAATTGACTAAAGAGAATTGGAAATATATCAAAGTGCCACAAAAGGAATTTGAACAATTGCATCCAGATAGTTTTGAGGAATTATTGGCAGTACTGAGTCCGCCGACTTTATTTGACTAAAATGATTCAAATCCAGCACACACCGTCCCTTCGCTGTAAGGCACATTGGCAAAACGCTCAAAGCCAACACTACAACCAAATTTTGCCAAAGAGCCTTCCAGCCCGTCCCACGCAAACGCTCGACAGACATAACAGTGCAGCAAATGTGACAGATAAATTAACGAGGGACAAAAACAGCCAGCCCCTAATCGAGTAGGCTGCCCCGCCGGCATCGCCGACGGGGAGAGCCTCTCACACCACTGATCGTACGGGCCACGTAATCAGCGGTTCATTAAACTGTGGGGAAATTTTCAGATAATATTCAAGCATGGATTGATACCCACGCTTTGCTAAACGAAGCAGGGTGATCGTTGTTACTAAAATCGGGCTTTGTGCTACAGCCCATCCACCCATCCGTGACCGGCTCCATGAGTAGGCATGATCGAGGTTGACACCCAGTCGGATCAGGTTCTTCCTTCGCCGTTCAGGTTTCTTCCAGTCGTGCCATATGCAATATCTCAGACGATTCCGAACCCAACCGTCAAGGTCTTTGAGTTTGCCGTAAATACTTGCCATTCGGAAGTAGTTCACCCATCCTCGCTGTACCTCTTTCAGCTTGCGGATTCGTTCATCGAAAGAGTATGGGGCCGTTTTTCGGGTGATGGATTTCAATTTTAGTTTTAGCCGTTTCCAGCTCTTATCCGATGCCACCAGCTGATATTGTCCACTAATCCCTTTGACATATTTGGATACAAACTTGAACCCAAGTATCTCAAAGTTTACAGGTTTACGGATGCCGCTCTTCTCCCGATTGATCGGAAGTTTCAATTTATCCTTAAGGAACAGATAAATGTAGTTTCCAGCCTTGCGGGCTGTTTGACGACTTGTCGTGTAAATGCTAAAGTCATCAGCATAGCGTACATACTTCAAACCTCGTTTTTCCATTTCTTTGTCCAATTCATGTAACATGATGTTGGACAGCAGCGGACTTAACGGGCTCCCCTGTGGCACGCCTTTTCTGCGTTTGGTAAGTTTGCCATTGATCTCGATCGGCGCTCTCAGCCATTTTCGTATCAGGCGCATCGTAAGTGGGCATTTGATCTTGCGGTACAGCAACTGTAGCAGGATACAATGGTCAACCTCGTCGAAAAAGGTTTTCAGGTCAATGTCGACGATGAAATGGTACCCTTCATTGATATACCTCTGTGCTGCCAGTACCGCCTGGTGGGCATTGCGTTTGGGTCGGAAGCCGTAGCTGCCGGCCTTGAACTCAATCTCGAATAAGGGATAGATCACCTGATGCACCGCCTGTTGTAGCATACGGTCAGTAACTGTCGGTATGCCTAACAAGCGTTTCTTGCCGTTTTCCTTGGGTATCTCTACGCCTAAGATGGCCTGGGGTTGGTAATTCCCGGTCAAAACTGCCTGGACGATCTGGTCCCTTTGCTTTTCAAAAACTGCCAGTTGTTCCTTTCTTGTCGTTTCAGCTTTCTTCGATGTCCCTTCAAGGGCGAACAATAGGGCTTCTTTTGGAATATCAAAGTAGCCGGAAAGCTCATCTACCGGTAAACCGTCAATGCCTGCCGAACCTTTGTTCGACAAAACCTGTCGGCATGCCTTGCGCAAATTGTGACCGTTGATTACACTCCTGATCATCTTTCAATCTTTGTTTTCCCTGTCCCGCTTATTGTAAGGCTGGTAAACTCTGGGTTTAGACCTCCTTCCAACATTTGGAACAGTTTAATGTTCGGTCCTTCACTATTTTGGTGAGGCCTCCGGCTTTCTATGCTGGCTCGTTTCCATAATTACTATGACCTCTGCTGACTTCCCGGTGAACTGTTGTCAGATCCCCTGGATCTCCCCTGGTAAGAGCATCTTCCTTCCTCCGATTCCTGCGGCATCTACATACCTACCCCTTTTGCATTCTTTGGGCTTTGCAAGGCTGTGGTTGCTCACCCGGGTAGATATGCCTCATATACCGTTCCTGTTCGTCAGTACCGGATTTTGCAGTCCCGCTTCCTTCAGTGCATACTTTACAGTATACCACCTTGCGGCTTGCTAATACTTCCGGGTGTCCCCGGCGTAAAAGGGACTTTCACCCTCTGGAAAAACACACTTGTTGTTTGCTCAGTAAAGTTTATTTGTATATTTAAACTTTTTCTACAGCTTACAACAAGTGTGCGCTGCATGATGCTCATGCAGGGCACACACA
>CAZRMB010000262.1:0-3713 GCA_964600925.1 uncultured Syntrophomonas sp. | reverse complement strand
GTTCATGTAACCGAAGAGCGAAGGGTGAGGAGATTGCAGCGATGCTAACAACTCCGGAAAACATCAGAACGCTACAGAGGAAGCTCTATTGCAAGGCCAAGCAAGAACCGGCCTGCCGTTTCCACGCCTTGTATGATAAGGTTTATGGGGCGGACATCCTCAGTCATGCCTATAACCTTGTCCGAGCCAACAAAGGGAACGCCGGGATAGATGGCGTAACCTTCGAGGCTATCGAGGATGGGGAAGGGGTTGCCGCCTTTTTGGCGGAACTGACGGAAGCACTAAGAAACAAGACGTACCAACCCGCTCCTGTAAAGCGGGTGATGATACCGAAGAAGGATGGCAGTAAGCGACCTCTTGGTATACCGACGATACGG
This sequence comes from uncultured Syntrophomonas sp., assembly GCA_964600925.1. Lineage (GTDB taxonomy): Bacteria > Bacillota > Syntrophomonadia > Syntrophomonadales > Syntrophomonadaceae > Syntrophomonas_B. The sequence continues at coordinate 3,336 of CAZRMB010000262.1, read as the reverse complement.
GACAGGGTGGCTCAAATGGCTGTGAAAATAGTTATTGAGCCGATCTTTGAGGCGGATTTTTGCAAAACCTCATACGGATTCAGACCGAAGAAGTCAGCCCACGATGCAGTCGATGATGTAACGTATGCCTTGAATACGGGACATACGGAAGTTATTGATGCCGACCTTTCAAAATATTTCGATACCATACCTCATGCCAATCTCATGGTCGTGATTGCAGAACGTATCTGTGACGGCGCGATACTGCACCTCATACAGATGTGGCTCAAAGCCCCGGTCATGGAAGTGGATAAGGACGGGAAAAAGCGAAACATCGGCGGGGGAAAGGGAAACCGCAAAGGAACGCCGCAGGGCGGAGTCATCTCACCGTTGTTGTCCAATCTGTATCTGCATATTCTCGACAGAATATGGGAAAGGCGGAAATTGGCGCAGCAATTGGGGGCGCGTATCGTCCGCTACGCGGACGATATTGTGATTCTCTGTCGAAAGCAACCGGAAGAGACGATGACGGTACTGCGGAAGATACTGGAGCGGTTAGGACTTACTCTTAATGAGGCAAAGACCAAAGCCATCAATGCCTATGAAGGGAAATTTGACTTTCTTGGATTTACGATCTGGATGGGAAGAGGCAGAAAAACGGGGAATTATTATCCCCATGTTCAGCCATCGAAGAAATCCCTGCAATCTATTAAAGACAAGGTCACCGATCTCACCCAAAGAGAACGGACGATCATGCCCATTGACTGGATAGTGAACGAGGTTAATGCGACAGTTCGCGGATGGGTAGGATACTTCCATTATCGGAACTGTAGCCAGACCCTGGCCAGTCTGAGACATCATGTTGAACAGCGCTTGATAACACATCTGCGCAAACGGCATAAGATCAGAGATAGGAAAACGGGATGTGCGAGATTTAAACCTCGTGCACTATACGAAAAGTATGGATTGTACAAAGTGCCGACAACAGCAGCCTGGGGGAAAGTGCATGCCTTGCGGTGAAGAACATCGGAAAGCCGTGTGCGGGAAAACCGCATGCACGGTTTGATGAGGGAGGATTGGCTTGTTGATTATGGTGCGGCTATTTAGGCACCGTCAGACGAAAGGGACGGAAACAGATAAGCCAGCCTAACGTTAATATTGCCAGTTCTCTACTCTACCTCTTTTTGTCCTCTTTTTGTCGGGGACCAGCTTTTCTGGCGATGCGCTACAGACAATGGTTCGACGATCTATACCTAACTAGGTTTATACTTTACGTGATTTCCATCACGAAGTTCGGGGTTTGTTTTCAACATGTCCAGTGGTATTTCGAGGTGCTGGCGATTTCGAGCATACACAAACCTCTCAGCCCATATGACCTGCAGTGAGTTTGCGAAGTCTACGTTTTCTGGTTTCATACTTATAGGCTTATTGTTCCTTATTGCATCTGAATATACCTTCGCTAGTTGAGGGGTGTGAAGTGCGGCAGCCGCCATTTTCGGGCACATCATATGAAGGGTTAGTTTGGGCGAAAGTGGTGTGTATAGTTCTATGCCGTCATTCTTCAGTCCAAGATTCCCTCGTGGGCCTCTGTCGATCATGTTGTGCCGCGCTATTGGATTATCGCCAATGATGTAGGAAATTCCGGTTGATGGCTCGCACAAAATCCATACCTTTTCCTGCAAAAGTTTTGCGAAATCAGGAATATCCCTCAGAAGGCCGATAGAACTTGCTTTAGAATCTTCAGGCCCGTATTCCGCTAATGGCTTGGAATCACCATCGATTACGACTTTTCTTCCCCATTTGTGAACAATTCGCTCTCTGAAGTTGTCCATGTCTTTTCGAATCATAGGAGTCCGCAGCATTTGGGCAGCTACGTAATAGGAGAGCCAAACAAAATCTTCGCCCATTCGAGGCACCTTGGTTGTTTTGATAACATCTCTAATAATTACTGCTGCCTTTGAATCCAGCTTTGCCATTACGGGTTCAAAATCATGACTTACGTCTCCTGCCCGATAGTTGTAAAACATATTTTCATGGGCCACATCATTTACCGAGGCTACAAACACCGAAGAGTTCCGTTTGTCAAGCACCCAGAGCTTGGCCTTGAGCTTTTTTCCGACAGCAAAGTTTCGTAGAAGAAACTGAGGTACGTAATGTTGCTTCTTGGTTTTCGTCATACTGTATGTGCCTTCCAACAAACGGTGAAATAACCTGCCAGTCGAAAGAATGCCCACCTTTTAAGAACGCGCTTAATTCTGATCAGATTTATTGACTGATTCCGGGTAGCGTTAATGATTAATTATATTTTTAGAGGTTTCCCTTGAAACATTACATCTAATAAAATACTCTTTTCATGTTGCGAACATTTTTCGTGAAATGTCAATCCCTGTATCCTGTCAATGCGAAACGTCCTTTCCTGATTACGCAGATGGCAATATCCACGAATATAAAATCTTGAATTGCTTATAAATATCTCATGTATATCTACCTCACTACTTGTTGCTACCCCCTCATTATCTACATACTTCAGAATCACATGACATCCAAGCCCATCAGCATAAATTTCTCTATTATCTTCCCATGAATCAGCGTCAAAAGGTTCTCTATTATATGATTCATACTCATTTACAAAACCGTTTGCGAAAGCTTCACCAAGTATTTTTCTCTTCTTTTGAATCTCTTCTTCATTATCAGAGTGTTCACTGGCATATTCTCGCAACATACGCCATTTTTCCTCTAGATGTTGTCGTAACGATGTCCTCACGCCAAATAGTTGTCTCAGTCTATCAATGACTGCATCTGAAGTAGAATTGTGCCGATTTTCCTTGTCTCCTCTAATGGCATTGATTTTATGTCGGCATATTTTCTTTTCTGTTCCGAGGGGACAATTACAGTTGATATATACGATTTTTCCATCAATCTGAATAGTTACCTTAAAAGGGGAATTTTTCCTGTTTTTGGAATAGTAAACGATTTCTTCCATTGTGCATTGTCCCTAACATTAAATGGATAAGTATGAATATTGCGAACGCCGATGGTGGTGTCGCCATAAAACACCATGCAAGACAATTCATGTTTGCCGCATAATACTGCGATTCGATTACATTATCAACCAATTATTGTATTTTTCAGCAGGGACATTATTCAGAGCAGTATAAAATCCCCAAAAATAAAGGGACTTCATACGAGTTTTTTTGCACCGGTAAAAGCTGGTAAGGTGTCCCTCTTTTGCTACGGTGGGTCATTAAAATTTATATTTTATTTGCAGGCCGTCAGTAACTTGTGCCAATTTCTTATCAAGTGTCCAGATTGGAATGCCCGTCAATACGGCGGACGCAATTAAATGGGCATCAACAT
>CAZRMB010000261.1:0-3743 GCA_964600925.1 uncultured Syntrophomonas sp. | reverse complement strand
ATCCCAAAGCAGAAGTGATCGTTGACGACGGGATCAAGTATATTCAGGACCATAAGAATGAGTTTGATGTTATCCTCATCGATTCCACTGAACCGGTCGGCCCGGCTATTCAGTTGTTTTCGCCGGAATTCTATGCGAGCTGTTATGCGGCACTTAAGGAAGACGGCATAATGGTAGCCCAGAGCGAATCACCGTTTTTTAATCAGGATGTGATCCAGATGGTGCTGCGGGGAATTGGGCAGGTATTCCCTATTACCGGCCTCTATTTGGCAAATATCCCCACCTATCCGAGCGGCCTGTGGAGCTTTACGGTCGGGTCGAAGAAGTACGATCCGCGAGAAATTCAAACTGTTCCTGATTGTTCATTTAAATATTATAATTCTGCCGTGCATAAAGCTGCTTTTGATGTGCCTGCTTTTGTTCAGGATATAATCGGGCAGGTCAAATAACCATGCAGAATTTAAAATGGCTGGAGCGCAAAGCAATATTTATGGGAAGTGCTGACAGTTTGCAGGAGTCGGATCGGGTGATCATTGGTTTACCGATGGATTCCACCACCAGTTTCCGTCCGGGAACCCGTCAAGCGCCTTTCCGCATCAGAGAAGTATCCGAAGAGGTTGAAGAATACAGCATTTATCAGGATCGATCTCTGGATGAGATTTCCTTCTATGATGCCGGGGATGTACAAATTCCTTTCGGCAATGTTGCGCATAGTTTGGCCCGGATGGAAGATACTGCCCGTGAATTGCTGGCCATGCAAAAAAAGATCTTTTCCATCGGCGGCGAACATTTGGTGAGTTTGCCGGTGATCAAAGCTTATAAGGAAGTGTATCCTGACCTGGTGGTAATTCAAATGGATGCCCATGCTGATCTGCGTGATAATTATCTGGGAGAGCCGTTGTCCCATGCCAGCGTTATGAACCATGCGCTGCAGTTGGTGGGAGATAAGAATATCTTTCAATTGGGGATAAGGTCCGGAACGAGAGAAGAAATGCAATTGGCCAGGAGCCGGAGCAACCTTTATCTGGATCAGTTCCTGTCAGCTCTTCCGGAAGTTAAACAAATGATCGGCAGCCGACCCGTCTATTTGACCCTGGATATTGATGTATTGGATCCAGCTTTTGCTCCCGGAACCGGCACCCCTGAAGCAGGGGGGGTAACATCCCGCGACCTGATCACAGCTTTGCTGGATCTGGCTTCATTAAATATTGTCGGGTTTGATATGGTGGAAATTTCCCCGCCTTTTGATATAGCCGACAATACCTCTATTCTTGGCGCGAAAATACTGCGTGAAGCGTTGCTGGCTTATTGATTGAAAAACGAGCCCGCAATCAGTTTTGATTGCGGGCTTTGCTTTTTATATAGAGATTTAATTGTAATTTCGAGACTGTGTTGCGGAAGTGAAGATCAAGGCGTGAGAAAATGCCGCGAACGAGACGTACAAAAGTACGTTGATTGAGTGGGCATTTTTCACAACGCAGAGATTCGCTTTCGCAGTGCGGTCTCTAGTAATTTTCAGCCAAAACTTCGTAATAAGCCTTGGGATGGGCGCAAGCCGGACATACTTCCGGGGGTTCGGTCCCTTCGTGAATATATCCGCAATTGCGGCATTTCCATTTGACTTTGGCAGGCTTTTTGAAAACGCTATTGTTTTTGATATTCTCAAGCAGTTTCAGATAGCGTTTTTCATGAGCTTCTTCAACTTCACCGATTTCCTTGAATACATCCGCGATTTCATCAAAACCCTCTTCACGGGCGATTTTTTCCATTTCCGGATACATGCTGGTATACTCTTCGTTTTCGCCGGCGGCGGCAGCGATGAGATTTTCTACAGTGGATTTAATGGCTCCGCCGATGGCCAGCTTGTACAGACGTTTGGCATGTTCCTTTTCATTGTCAGCAGTCTCTTCAAAAAATCCTGAGATCTGTTCATAGCCTTCTTTTTTTGCCTGGCTGGCCCAGAATGTGTACTTGTTTCTGGCCTGGGATTCACCGGCAAATGCCTTCATCAGATTTTCTTCCGTTTTCGAACCTTTCAGATCCATTAATACGACCTCCCTCACAAATTATTTATATTTACAATTTCAACTAGTAACGCACCAGGCTGGACGGATAAACGTAAACCAGATCAGAACCGGAATAACGTCTGACGATCATCATCGTCTCAAGTAAATTGACAATTTTCTCGATCTCGTCCTCATAGCTTTCCTTGTTAAGACAGGCATCCAGATTAACTTGAAAAACTGTTACCGGAATTTCAGCCCAGTTCAGCAGTTTTAATTCTTCCAGACCTTCTTCCAGAAATTCCAGTTCTGAAACCGGAAGGGAAAAGGGAGCTACGGCTTTGCTTTTAATATGATTCTCCAATATTTTGATAAAATTATCAAGCTTGGCTTCTTTTTCAGGGGTGATCACATACTGAAACAAAATGTCATAGAGATTTTGGGTCAAAACGATCGAACTGGTGCGGGGAAGCATGAGATGCTGTTCCTGTTTGATGAAATTTAGCTGAAAATTCATCGGTATTTGCATGGCAAATATTCTCCTTTTACTCTGTATCTTACATTATAGATTAGCGAAAATATTCTATAATTACAACCGCATGTTTGTATTTTGCCGCACAGCTTTTATATCAACGGTCGTTATGCTAAAATGTATGAGAATATGGTTAGGCAGGTAGGCTAATGCAAATTGCAATCGATGGTCCTGCAGGTGCCGGCAAAAGCACAGTGGCAAGACTGATAGCTGACAGACTGGGTTTTATCTATATCGATACAGGTGCCATGTACAGGGCTTTGACCTGGAAGGCACTGGCACGCAAAGTTGATTTGCAGGACGAAGAAAAACTATATGATCTCGCCTGCAATACTGATATATATTTTTCCAAACTGGCAGACCAGCAAAATGTGATCTGTGATGATGTTGATATAAGCGATGAAATACGCAGTCCATTGATCAATACGAATGTTTCCATCGTTGCCGCGCAACCTCGGGTTAGGATCGTCATGGTTAAAAAACAACAGGATATGGCCCGCATGAACGATGTTGTTATGGATGGCAGAGATATCGGGGAACAGGTCTTGCCGGACGCTGATTTTAAATTTTATGTTACAGCATCCATTGAGGAAAGAGCCCGCCGCCGTATTCTGGAGATGAAGAAGCAGGGCTTTGCCAGTGACGAACAAAGTGTACGCCAGCAAATAGAAGATCGCGATCGCATGGATCAGGAAAGAGAACTGGGCGCATTAAAGATACTTGATGATGCTATCGTAATTGATACCAGTTTGTTGAGTATTGATGAGGTTTTGAACCAAATGCTGGCGATTATCGGGGAGATGTAGGATGCTCTACAATATCGCGAGAGCAATTCTCAAATACATATTTCTGATCATGGGTTTAAAAATTGAGGGATTCAGGAATATTCCCTCCAGCGGAGCGATCATTGTAGCTCCCAATCATTTAAGTTATCTGGATCCTTTATTGGTGGCCGTGGCAATTGACCGACCGGTAAATTTTATGGCCAAGGCCGAGTTATTTCAAAATAAAATACTGGGCATATTACTGACCAAGGTTTATGCATTTCCGGTAAAAAGAGGCAATGGTGACCGCCACGCCATCAGACATGCACTGCAGTTAATGGAAGAAGGCAAAGTATTGGGCATATTTCCTGAAGGCACCCGCAAAAAACCTGGTCAGGTCGAGCATACCCAGGGCGGCGCAGCCATGATCGCGCTTCGATCCGG
>CAZRMB010000260.1:2246-3783 GCA_964600925.1 uncultured Syntrophomonas sp. | reverse complement strand
TCAAGGATTCCCTCCATTATGTAGGCGAAGAACTGGTAAAGGGATTTACCAATCCAGTCAAGGTTTACTCCTTTGCCGACATGGACCTACATTTTGAAAAATCTACCGACAAGGGATTTAAATAAAAGCTGGATCTCTCGCTTTGCTCAGTAGCAAACAGCAAACAGGGGGACGTTCTTTTTGTTGGCCAGTTGGTATTTTCGGAAAGGCCAACAAAAAGAACGTCCCCCTGTTTGCCGATATAGGGAGCTTTTTGTTGGATAATTTAAATTAACATTATTTCAGTTCCGATGTACAGAAGGGGCAGCGCGTCGCGCTGAGCGCAACCTGTGATTTGCAGAAGGGGCATTCCTTCTTGGTCGGTTCAGGAGCCGGTTCCTGTTTCTTCATACGGTTGATTTGTTTGATCACCAGGAATATGACGAAAGCCACAATTAAAAAATCAATAATGTTGTTGATAAAAGCGCCATATTTTATTAACGGTGCGCCTGCTTTAACGGCCTCGTCCAAAGATGCAAAACTTTTTCCGGACAGGTTTATATACAGGCTGGAGAAATCAACCTTGCCCAGCAACAGGCCAATGGGCGGCATGATAATATCATTGACAAGAGAGGTGACAATTTTCCCAAACGCTGCTCCAATAATGACACCTATCGCCAAGTCGATCATATTTCCTTTTACGGCAAACTCACGAAATTCTTTCCACATTTTCATCTACCTCCTCTTCTATATTTTCAGCTAAAACTCAGGCAACAGCAGGGTTGATATCACCTCCCTTTTGGCAATACAAGCCTTCAGCAGATATTACTTTATCAACGAAGCGGAGGATAAAGAATATTCAAAGGAATACGCCTCTGCTCGATTCCTTCTTCAGGAGTAAAGGTAACATAAAGGCCATCCGATGCAACGACGGATTCAGTAATAGTTATTTGGGCAGCATAGCTGCCTTCTACATATTCTGACTGAGCTGACCCCAGTAAATTGCCTCCTTCCCCCGCATCGTAGATTTTTATCGTATAGTCAGGTACGTTGCTGATAATGATATTCAGACTATCGCCGGAGTCGCTCCGACACACAACCCTCAGAATTCCGGTTTGGGATTCATTGTAGTTGATCGGCGGCAAATTGCCGCTACAGGCATTGGCAGTAGTCAGATCTTCAACGGAATTGATCTGGGGATTGGTTAGATCAAACCAAAGGCCCTCTTCTGATTTAAAATAAGCATGGTTCGAACCAAAACTGTACAGTTCCCACATATAGCTGCTGGCACCAAAATAAAATGAATTCAAACCATAGGCGGTATCTCCGATCAAAACTGCCGGGGCAGTTATATCATCAGGAGATAATTTCCCTTCATTCCAGTAGTTGATCTCTGGATTAAGCTCATAGTCGCCTGTGCTAACATCAAAAGGAAAATCGTCTCTATACTCGTCGTTAAAATAAATATTAAGTAATCCCTGAGACGCCGGTACCACCAAAGCAAAATCAACTGACTGACTGTCCTGGGGCAGCACATATTGTTCTGAAATATAATCGT
>CAZRMB010000260.1:0-2146 GCA_964600925.1 uncultured Syntrophomonas sp. | reverse complement strand
ATAGTATTCCCCGGAATGATCCACCGCTTCAACGTAAATATCCAAATCGCTGTCTGCAGTCAGATCCTCCGGCAGCTTGAATGTACCCAATATCAACTGACCCTTTTCCAACTGCAAATTAATCTCGCTTTGGCTGCTATCTGAAACGTCAATCGTTTCATTATATTGTCCGGACATTACCAGATCCGCACCATAACTGCCAATGATTTGGTAATGCAATTGATAGCCTTGGGTATTGGAATCGGAAAACATGGGGCGCATTTCAGGGTTACGTATGTTTCTGTCGTTAAGGTTGTATCCGTTTACAGATACTTCCGATTCAGCCATCGTGCTTAATCCGTATGGCATGAAACTGTAGTTGTAAGCTACCGCAATGGAATAATCCGCTTCATGCTCTCCTTCCCGAATGGTTAATGGAACAGTATAATTAAATACCTGGTCATAAGCATACAGTATGATATCCATGCCGCCTGCGGGGGCATTCATCCCCTCAGGCAATGAGATCCTGCCGGAAATGGTTCGATTGACCAGGTTGGTCAATACTCCGGAGCTATTAAAGCCAGCATAGGCAACAATGTTTTCGCTTTCGTCATAAAAAACAATGCGCAGTCGTTCCAGATTGTCAAATAACTTCTTCATTACTCTGACGGACTGATCAAGCGGTTGCATTGATATTATGGGATTCGAGCTATAAGAAGACAAGATTTCATAGTAGTTGGCGCGGGCAAGCAGAGCATCAGACGGGTTTATACTCAAATCCTGGGTCAGGACACCATTATCATAAATGTAATTGTCCAAAATCAGGCCATCTTCAAGCTCGTAACTACCCAGGATTTCACCCAGCTCTTCCATTATAACTGTTAAATTCAAGGTCACGGTTCCGCTGTAGCCGCTTACCGTACCGGTAAAAGTCTGTGTTCCGACAACACTGGTATCAACCGTATTGGGATTCCAGGTTACACTAACCGTTGAATTTGTATCGTCGCTGTAATAGGCTGTCACTACTGCCGGCAATTCATAAGCTTGTCTATAAGCAACTGTAAGCTGTGTATCTTCCGGCAGTTGCAGTGATGTAATATAGCGGAAGCTCCCGCCGGAGCTTCCTCCGGATGTATTCTGCCGAATTGAATCCTGCGCCTCCTGTAACGCCTGATTAATATCATCCAACGTGCCTGTGACAGGCTGCTGCGTTGATGATGACTGATTGGAGGAACTGTTCATGTCGGTTTCCTGGTTTTGCATAATCTGCTCAGCCCGTTCCCGAACCCATTGCTGTTCATTCACCCATCTGCGCAGCTGGTTTTGATTCATCGGGGCCGGAGGAGAAGTAAACGATCCTGAACTGCCGATCCGGGCAAATTGTCCTGCTCCGATATCGTATGTATTGGTTCCCCGTGGACTATTGCCGGTAGCTGTTACGGTTCCTTCCAGAACTGAGATATCGGTTCCGCCGGAATTTTGTCCGACAAAAAACTGGGTTCCGCGTACGGCTGCAACGCCCCAGGGCATGTCAATCTTGACTTTGACCCGTTTCGTTTTGGAGGTGTTGTACCAGGGAGCAGTTTTATTATCTTCAGCAGCCGCAGCGATTAATCCGGGACTGTTTAGACTGGCCAGCAGAGGGGTTTTATACTGGTCCAAAAATCCGGTGGTTTGCAATTCCTTACGGCTGTCCGCTTGGTTTTCTTCGCTGTTGCTCATGGTTGTGGGTACGGCTCCGAAGAGCTCGCCTCCGGCCATATTTATATTCAGCCATTCAACCGCAACACCAGCCGTACCGTCATGTCTTATATAGGAACGTCCATAAGCGTCCGTAACTGTCAGTCGGGCATTCTCCTTCAACAATAAACCGCTGCCGTCCTCAAAATTTATTTCAGCCATTGAATTGCCGGCAGTAATGATTGTATCACCGATATCGATTACCGCAGGGCAGGTTATAATCACCGGCTTCTGCTGGTCTTTCTCAATACTGACCGTACCCTTTTTCACTATAATTGTGCCGGTCAGCCTGGTTTTGTACAACTCCGGATCACTGGTCAGCAATACTGCCAGGGCACGGGCTATCTCCGCCCGGGTCATTTCCTGGTCGGGTTGAAACTGTCGCCCGTCGCTGCCAGCCAGCATCATACCGGAGGCTACAGCTGTG
>CAZRMB010000259.1:0-3784 GCA_964600925.1 uncultured Syntrophomonas sp. | reverse complement strand
TTCATCCGGAGCGGATGTTTCATTTTCTTCCGGTGCTGCCAATGTTTCCGTATCAACCATCGTCTCTTCAGTTATCGTCGTTTCCACCTCGGCCTGCGTTTCTTCCGCATCCTGTATAATCGTTTCATCGTTCTTTTTTATCTTGGTATATTTTTTACCACAGAAGGAACAGGTCTTGTCATCTGACAATGGTGTCGATGATTTGCTCCACTGCTGACATACTATGCAATAATGCCAATAAGCCATAAAATTTGTCTCCCTCCTTCATCTCACTCATAACCAAAAGAATGTACTTTTGGCAAACAGTATTAATTTTTCTATCATTATATGAACAATGGATTAAAATATTGACAAAAATGCCCGATAAATAAATTAAGTACGTAAAAATGGGCATTGAAAATATTTATTTTTCTACCCCAGAAAATACTTTCCTGCTTTCGTATTAATTATGGTATCCTGTTCAGGTACTTGCGCCAGACTATAGAAGTGGTTTTTTATGCATTACAAAGGATGCTCGCTGATGCTGAAAACGCATCGGTAATTACGGTAGGAATTATGCAAATCAAGGAGATATTTGGCAAGTGACATCAAAGGTAAGAAGAAAGAAAAAAAAGCACAGCTTTATCAATAAAATATACAATTATTTCTCAAATGACAACAACGTAAGAACGTTGGAGTTTTTCTTTTTTGGATTCATTTTTGTAATTGCTGCGATTATCGTATTATCATTATATGTTTTTTCAGTTTAATTGTATGGCAGTGTAAAATCATTTCCTCATCTGGCTTTTTATTGAGTCATCCCGCTTCAGTATGAATACTGTTTGCATACGCTATGTTCTTCCAATCATCGTATATTAATCCCAATGTTAAATAAATATCCACGCCACCTCTCTCGCCCCAGGATGACATTTTTTTATTAGTCTAAGCGGCGGTGAATCTTTTATTACCTCCACCTGGCAGGAATTCTGAGTATGGTTAGCAAAATAGTAAGATAAACGTATTACATTTGCTCCGATTCTTTTCCGGGGGGAGGTTGGCAATCGCATGAAGAAAATTTTCAAGCTGGCTCTGCTGGTCCTGGTATTGCTGTTCGGGGTCAACATGTGGATTATTTCCAGTACGACAGACAGTAAATACGATTTGAATGCAGATCTTATCAAACAAGTGTCTGCCAACGTACCGGACTACACCCCTCTAAACCAGGTACCCGAGGATTTTACCAATGCTCTCATAGCGGTCGAAGACCACAAGTTTTACAAACACCACGGTTTTGATGTGGTCGGTATAGCAAGAGCTTATTTGACCAATCTAAAAGACGGCACCATTACCCAGGGCGGGAGCACCATCACCCAGCAACTAGCCAAAAACCTTTTTCTGAGCAGCGATCGCACTTATACACGTAAAATCAAGGAACTCTTTTTGGCCATGAAACTGGAAAAACTCTTCACCAAAGATGAGATCCTGGAAATGTATATCAATGTGATTTACTACGGGTCTGATGCGTATGGCATCCAGGCTGCCAGCCACACTTATTATAATAAAGAGGCCTCCGAACTTTCCCGGCAAGAATGTGCCATGCTGGCCGGACTTCTCCAGGCTCCCAGCATCTACAACCCCAAGGTAAACCCTGCTTTGGCAACAGAAAGACAAGAAACCGTCCTTTTGTTAATGGAAGAAGCAGAAACTGAGAATCCCACTCGCTGACACAATCAAAGGTTACTTGCGGGTCCCGGGAATCTTGTTGTTTCAAAATAAAAGACATGCTGCCGGATTTATTGGCAGCATGTCTCATATTTGCTTGCAGATTTTAATTAATCCTTATACATTTTCTTGATCACATCATCGAAGTTCTGACCGATCACTTTCCGTTTCAGTTTATTGCTGGGGGTCATTTCGTTGTTCTCAATGGTAAAGGGCCTTTCCAGCAAGGTAAATCTGACGATCTTTTCATGATGAGCCAGGTCTTTTGACTGTCCTTGAATCCTGTCGGCATACAGCTTTATGATCTCCGGTTTTTTCAGCAAATCGCTGATCCCCTGGTAAGCGATATTATTATCATGGGCATATTCTTCTAAAGCGGTGTAGGCCGGAACAATCAGAGCAGTGATAAACTTCTGTTTGTCGCCGAATACCACCAGTTGTTCAACATAATAATCCTGGCCAATCCTTGATTCGATCAGCTGGGGTGCAATGTTTTTGCCGTTGGCGGTGATGATGATATCCTTTTTCCGGTCGGTGATTTTCAAGAAACCATCTTCATCGATCAAACCAATATCACCTGTTCTGAAATATCCGTCTTCGGTCATGGCATCAGCCGTAGCTTCGGGTTTGTTCCAGTATCCCTTAAAAACATTGTCGCCTTTGATGAGTACTTCCCCGTCTTCGGCAATTTTTATATGGTTGCCGTCGATGGGCCGGCCGGCCGTGCCGAATTTAAAATCTTTGGGCGCGTTGCAGGAGCCCATCGGTGCGGTTTCAGTCAGGCCATATCCCTGGGCAATAAAGATATTGGCGGCGAAGAAAAATTCCTCTATGTCTTTGGCCAGCGGCGCACCGCCGGCGGAGAAGAAATTCAGCCGTCCGCCCAGCAATTCCCGTACGGTTGACAGCACCAGTTTGTATGCCATTTTATGTTTGAGATTCAGCGCCGGGGAAATTTTTTCTCCTCTGATGCGGGCAAACTCGTATTGTTTGCCTACCTCGATGCCCCAGTCAAAAATGTTTTTCTTGAGCCCGCCGGCTTTTTCCATCTTGGCATAAATAGCCGCGTACATTTTCTCAAACAGTCTGGGCACACCACACATATAGGTGGGACGGATTTCTCCGAAATACTCAACGATTTTGTTGGTGTCGCTACAGAAGTACTGGGTCGCTCCCTGGGAATGGATCCAGTAGGAGGAAGCTTTTTCATATACATGGCTTAAAGGCAGAAATACTACTTCGATATCGTTTTCTCCCATGGGAAAACGTGAATTGAGCGCTTCAATTTCCACAAAGAAGCTTTTGTGACAAAGCATGGCCCCTTTTGGGTCACCGGTGGTACCGGAAGTATAAATGACTGACATGATATCGTCAGGGGTAATGGCATCGAGTCTTCTTTGCAATTCTGCTCCCTGGTTAGACTTTTTGCCCAGTTCATAAAGATCATCAATGTACATGATATTTTCATCATTCTTATTTATCTCAACCGATTTCGAAAATACAATAACGTAGCCTACTTTGCTGTTGCCCTTGTAAAATCTCATGACATTGTCATACTGAGTCTGGTCATCGACCAATATGATCTTTGTTCGGGCATCGTCGCAGATATATTCCGCCTGTTCCGAAGTATTGGTCGCATAGATGGCTACCGTGGCACACCGGATACTCATGATGGCGTAATCGCTGATAACCCATTCCGGCCGGTTGCTGGAGTAAATCGCGATCATGTCGCCTTCCATGGCGCCCAGTTCCAGCAGTCCCTTGGCCGCATAGTCAATACGTTCCCCAAATTCTTTCCAGGAGATGCCCTTCCACTCATCACCTTCTTTGTAACAAAGAGCATTGTCTTTGCGATCGGAATATTTTTTTACTTGTGCATGAATCGTTGTTGCCATGTTTTCGGGTTGCATACTGTACCTCCTTATACAAGTACTCACCAAATTTTTATTGCGTATCGTTTTATGTACTTTTATTATTATTTTCTATATTAAAATGATAATATCCTCCACATTTCTTAAAATATATTATGTTTTATAATAATTTTATTTCTTTTTGAGAAAATTTTTGCTTCACTTCGTTCAGA
>CAZRMB010000258.1:1369-3797 GCA_964600925.1 uncultured Syntrophomonas sp. | reverse complement strand
ATGGCTGTGAACAGCGGTGCCTGGCTGTTATGGGAAGCGGAGAATGGCAAAGTCAACTTTAATAATCCCAGCTCAAATATTATCAGTGGCAAAAAAGACACCGTGCCGGTGGATGAATACGTAATGAAACAAGGTCGTTTCAATCGCTTGCTTAAAGGCCCGGACGCTGCACAGCGTATCGCCGAAATTCAAAGTGATATTGATCGCGAGATCGCTTTTATGCGGGAACGTGCAAAGATTACGTTTTAATTTCACTATATCAGTTACTTTATATCCTTTGGGCAAAATTCAGGATTCTGACAGAAGTCGACTTGAATAAATCAACCCAATGGAGCAGAATAGAGTTTAATGATGGATGTTATACGTCCAAATCGGCACAAACAGTAGGATACCGAAAGTGAGTGTGGGCCCTGATTTTTAAACCAATAAAAACCAAAAAGATTTATGAGGAAGTGGTCGAGCAGCTGAAAATGATGCTGACCGCTGGCGAACTGAAACCTGGCGACAAACTTCCTTCAGAGCGTGACATGGCTGAGTCTTTAGGAGTCAGCCGGGCCTCCGTTCGCGAGGCGCTAACCACCCTCGAAGCCATCGGGATCTTGGAAATAAAACCCGGTGAAGGAACTTTTGTCAAACATACCGCTGATGCTGAAACGTTTGCTCCATTGACACTGGTTCTGACGGTTGAACGAAACTCCGGCGCTCAATTGATGGAAGTAAGACGGGTGTTGGAAACGGAAATAGCTGCACTGGCGGCAGAACGGGCCACCAACGACAATCTGAACAAGATCGAAGCTTCGCTTGACCAGATGAAAGGCGCTCTCAATACCCATGATGCAGTCGAGACCGACCTGCGCTTTCATTTTGCCATCGCTGAAGCTACCCAGAATACGATCCTGGTCAGGCTGATCAATACCATAGCCGATCTGATGCACCATACCTTCAAAGGCAAGCGGGAGACAATGTACGCCCATTCACCCAGCAGCCAAAGAATAATCCATGAACATGAAGCGATTTATCAGGCGATAAAAAAAGGAGCACCAGAAGAGGCCCGTGCCAAGATGCTTGAACATATAAATCATGTTGAAACCGAGATCGAAAAAAATCCGGCCGCCGACTAATGAACCATTAGCAAGCGGCCGATTTTTTTTACAGTAATATTTTTGTGCTTTTATTCAGGAGCATTGAAGAAAACATAAAAAGTATAATCAGCACCAGTATCTGTACTGCTGCCAAAAGTTATATTCACATCCTGCAGCAAAATATATAACTTGTAACCGTTTTTCTCAGTCACCAGCGTCATTTCTTGCGAACTGAGCGAGCCTTTTTCCTGGTTGGTGATGCCTCGCAAAGACTTTGCAAAGTCATAGAGCCCGGTCCCCACCAATTCCTCTCCGGCTTCATTTTTCACCAACACCCGGACTTCCTGCTTTGACATTCTAATTACACTAAGCTGATATTTAACATCATCAACAGTAAAATTCACCGGGGTTACTTCATTTTTACCCTGCCCGCGGTAGGAGTGACCCATATACATTATGTCATAGCCGCTGATATCGATTGAATCGACCATATTCATGCCGGCATAAAAGTAATCAGCCTGATTGGAATATTCAGGGTAAGCCGTTTCAAAACCTAAAGCATCTTTCATATCATTATTGATATCAAAACCTTTCGGAAGCCATTTAATATCTTTGGTATATTTTCTGTTCTGCAGATATTGAAGAATGTTGGTGGCTTCGATCCTCAAATCCATTGGAACGTCTGCTTTGGGACTTATTTTGCCGTCAGCCAGGATCCCTTCAGCTTGCAGCATATTTTCCAGTCTGGCGGTCTGACTGACGCGGGAGACAGTAAACGCATCGATGGGAGGGATGATCGATAAAATCGCAAACCCTGCCGCCAGCAGTACAATTATACTGTTCCTCGCAATCGGTTTTAAGCTCAGGATCACCGCGCATATTATGGAGAAAATTCCGAATAAGGCAACATAATAGCGTGATTCAGTAACTCCATACGCATTGAGACGAATGCCTACCGAAACAAGCTGCATGATTACGATCGGAATCAGTGCCTTGGGGAAAATCAACCGATATAAGGATGTGGCCCGGTTTTCCAGACGCCCGGCTAAAATGTAAATCACCAGACCGGCAGTCGAATAAGCCAGCACCATCGGGCCCAACTGACCGGCAGGCCAATGCATGGTCACCAGTATTTTAACAAAATATGCAGCCAGCACCAGTGTATAAACGGTTACCAGCGGGATCGCGATATATGATATCAGGATTTCCAGCAAACGCGGATATTCACTTTCAATCCGGGCATATTCCCGATCGCTTTCATCTTCGGAATTGAATTTTGGCAGCAAAGATAAATAATAAAGGATCGCAAAAAGAATCCATATGATGGTCATGCTATATCCATAAGC
>CAZRMB010000258.1:0-1269 GCA_964600925.1 uncultured Syntrophomonas sp. | reverse complement strand
AGCTTTTGTATTAAAATATCGGGAGTTTTGTGCAGAGAGATCATATAGCATACCATACTGGCTGCGGCAACAAGGCAGACAACGGTTAAGGGAAAACGGGAAACTGCTTTAACCAGCCCCTGGACGATTCCTTTGATTGCACCAAGCAAGCGTTTCATACTTATATCCTCCTTAACAAGTAATTCAAGTTGGACTGCTTATCGTTGAGATTACGCTGCCATCAGGCATTTTATTACAGTCTTACCTGTCACCGCGGCTGGAGCTTTTGATTAAGCGTTTCCTTGGCCTTGAGTACACTGACGATGACTTTATTGACCGGGGTGTCAACTCCGTAAACCTCCCCCAGCGCAGCGACCGCACCGTTCAGAGCATCAATCTCAGTTCTCCGTCCGCGATTTATATCCTGCAGCATGGATGCATGATGTAGGGCCGTAGGGGGAACCATCTGGCCATAAAAAGCACTTAGATATGCCCCTGCATCCGGCCAGGGGGTAGGTTGCCCGATAGCGGCAAGGACCGCAAATATTTCCTCAACAACTGCGTTCATTATTTTCCGGCAATTTTCATCGGCAGCCAACTCACCATAGGCAACTTCCAGAATTGCTCCCAGCGGATTCAAGGCGGAATTATATATGATTTTGGCCCAGACAAACTGCATGACCTCTTCACAGGCACGGGTAGGGACGCCTGCCGTCCTAAAATCATCTGCCAGTGTTTCCAGGAAGGATATATTCACTGTATGAGAAGGCGATCCCAGCAGAACGTCATCAGCAATGACGGTAACCTTGGAATGACCCCAGTCGATCGTTTCCGCCCCAAAGATGACTCTTCCCAGGATAATTCTTTCCTGTGGCATATGTCGGGCTGCCGCTTCATAATTGCCATAACCGTTCTGCGCCAGAAATAAATATGTATCCGGACCTGCCAGCGTTTTAATCTGTCTTACTGCTTCTTCCGTTTCATAGGATTTTACAGTCAGGATCACCAGATCAAATTTTTCATCCGCCAATTCCAATATATCCGTTGCCAATTTATCCAAACAGGCCTGGTGTTCTCCCCAGATTCCTTCGACCCGTACACCGTCAGCTCTGATTTTATTGATGACCGGTTCGCGGTCAAGACCGGTAATTTCATGACCCGAATTTTTTAACAAACAGGAGTACACCGTTCCCAGTGCACCCAGACCAAATACCAACACTCGCAAAACAACCATCCTCCCCAGTTCCGATATGTTATAAGTTTAAATTACCCGGCTGATTATAACAATCA
>CAZRMB010000257.1:1746-3797 GCA_964600925.1 uncultured Syntrophomonas sp. | reverse complement strand
ACTGCCGAATAGTATTTAAGAGCAAACAAAAGGCGGTGGGTATTATTTTTTTAAGAAGGGTTTTTATGTAGTCAAATTGAACGGAAGAGCCCTTTTTTTGCTGACCTTTTTTATCAGTGTAAGTCTGATTGGAAGCTGGGTCGATAAAATCGAACGACATTTCAGCGGGACCAAAGAAGGGGTTTACATCGAGGATATTGAAGCCGGCAGATTGCTGCCCGGCGAATTGCATGAGATCGTTTCCGAACTGGCGGTGCGCTGCCAGAGATTACCTGTGGAACCCACCCTGGATAAAGAAAGTGGTGCCATCATCGACGGACAGAAAGGCATCATTGTGGATATTGATCAAACCGTTGCCAACGCACTATCAGCCGCACCAAACACTACTATTAAACTACTCCTGCACCCCCTGATGCCCCGTTACAGCAAAACCAGCCTGGAACAAGCCCGTTACTGCATCGGCAGCTATAAAACAGGGTTTGGCGGCAGCAATGCCCGTTATAAAAATATTCAGATGGCCTGCCGCAGCGTCAACAACACCATTGTCTGGCCCGGACAGGAATTCTCCTTTAACCATAGTACCGGGCCGCGTACCGCCGAACAAGGTTACCTGCCCGCTCCTATTATATTGGGCGGAGATTTGGAAATGGGTGATGGGGGAGGCGTCTGCCAAGCCGCCAGCACCCTGTACAATGCTGCCATGCAAGCCCGTTTACGCATCACTGAGCGGCACGCTCACAGCAAGCCCGTTCATTATGTGCCCTCCGGCAAAGATGCCACCGTCAGTTATGGAGATCAGGATCTGCGTTTTGTCAATACTCGTTCCGGCCCTGTCATCATCAAGATCCGGCTGGCTCAGGGTACAGTAAGCGCAGAAATATGGGGAGGAGAAAATTAAGATGAAAATTTACTATTTTCCCAAAAAAAATATCGTAATCATTGCCATCGCTCTGGTACTGGCATTGGGGATGATGGGTTGGGGGATGCTTGCCCAGCAGTCTGCCATGACCACATCTGATCTGAGAGAACCGATATTCCAGGGCAACAGCGGTGCCAAGGCTGTAGCCATAACTGTCAATGTTGACTGGGGAGAGGAATACATTCCCGAAATGCTGAAACAGTTTAAAGCGGCCGATGCCAAAGTCACCTTTTTCGTAACCGGCCGTTGGGCGGAAAAAAATCCCGATCTGCTCAAACAAATGGCCAAAGAAGGTCATAGTATTCAAAATCACGGATACCGCCACCTGCATTTCAACAGTTTGTCAGCGGAGCAGGGCAGTGCTGAAATCAAAAAAGCCGAAGAGATCATCAAGGGCATAACCGGCACCAAAACACGCTACTTTGCCTCACCTTACGGAGAATTCAGTTCCAACGTGGTAGCTGCTGCCGCCAACATTGACTATAAACTCATCATGTGGAGTGTTGATACCGTCGATTGGAAGCGCCCCCTGCCTGAGACCATCGTCAGCCGGGTCATGAAAAAAGTGCACAATGATGCCATTATCCTGATGCATCCTACTGAACCCACGGTCAAAGCCCTGCCGGAAATGCTAAAACAGCTGCAGGCGGAAAAATACAAAATGCTGACCATTGATAAAGTGGTGTTGGATCAATCCCCCAACCCGGACCGGGGTGAAAAAACCGATGAGAGCAAATAAAAAAATATTTCGCGCCCAGGTACTGGGGCTGGCACTGGCACTAGCGCTGGCGCTGCTGCCGGATGTTTTGTTTACCGCCCCGGCCCTGGCCGCACCACCAATTCATTCCAAATATTACTGCCTGGTGGATGGCGATACCTGTCAGCCCATCATCAGCAAAAACGCTGATCAATTGCGCCCCATTGCCAGTACTACTAAAATCATGACCGGGATACTGGCGGTTGAGTACGCAGATATGGATGAAATTGCCACCGTCAGTTCCTATGCCGACCACACTGCTGAATTTACTATTGGTCTGCGTGCCGGGCAGGAATTGCCGCTGGGAGAATTGATGAAGGCAACGCTGATCAAATCCTCCAACGACGCCGCGGTAGTGCTGGCTGAACATGTCGC